>JAMOBD010000015.1 GCA_039908345.1 Magnetospirillum sp. WYHS-4 | reverse complement strand
GACCGCCAGCGCCGCCGCCCGCGTCGCTTCCCCGCCCGCCAGCCAGGGATCGAGCGCCATCATCGTCCCCCACAGCACCGCGCCCATGGCGAGGCTGGCGGCCAGGCCGCGCGGCAGGCGCGATTTCAGGCGCGCGTCCGGCTCCAGATGGCCGCGCCTGCCCAACAGGTAGGCCAGAATGCCCGCGTTGATCCAGGCCGACAGCACGGTGCCGATGGCGATGCCCACATGCTTGAAGGGCCACATCAGCACCAGGTTGAAGGCGATGTTCAGCCCCATGCAGAGCGCGGCCACCTTGACCGGGGTCCGCGTGTCCTCGCGGGCGTAGAAGCCGGGCGACAGGGCCTTGACCAGCACATAGGCGGGCAGGCCCAAGGCGAAGGCGGCCAGGGCCCCGGCGGTGGCGCCCGCCTGTTCGGGCCCGAAGTGGCCGCGCTGGAACAGCACCCGCACGATGGGATCGGCGGCCACCGCCAGCGCCACCGCCGCCGGCAGGGTGAACAGGAAGGCCACCTCGATGGCCCGGTTCTGGTTGTAAAGGGCCTCGGCCACCTTGCCTGCCCTGAGCTGGCGCGCCATCAGGGGCAGCAGGGCGGTACCCACCGCCACCCCGACCACCCCCAAGGGCAGTTGGGTCACGCGGTCGGCGTAGAACAGGTATGATATGGACCCGGACGGCAGCAGGGAAGCCAGCACCGTGTCGGCCACCAGGTTGATCTGGTAGATACCCGCCCCCACCGCCACCGGCACCATGCGCTTCAGCAAGATGCGCACCTGGGGCGTCAGGCGGGGACGCACCCAGCGGACGCGGATGCCGGCCCGCCAGGCGGCGCCATAGAGCCAGGCGAACTGCACGACGCCGGCCGCCGCAACCCCCCAGGCCAGGGCATGGCCGGCGGTGGGCAGGATCTTGCCCAGCCCCAGGACGGCGCCGATCAGGCAAAGGTTCAGCAGCGCCGGGGCGAAAGCGGCGGCGGCGAAGCGGTGCAGGGAATTGAGCACGCCGCCCAGCAGCGAGACCAGCGAGATGAACAGGATGTAGGGAAAGGTGATGCGGGTCAGTTCGACGGTCAGATCGAACTTGCCCGGCTCGCCCAGGAAACCGGGCACGAAGGCCATCAATATCCAAGGCATGGCGACTTCCACCGCCAGCACCAGGACCAGCAGGGCCCAGAGCAGCACCGCGAAGGCCTGTTCGGCGAAGGCGCGGGCGGCGTCCCGGCCTTCGGTCTCGACGATGCCGGCCTGGATGGGCACGAAGGCCAGGCTGAAGGCCCCTTCGGCGAACAGGCGGCGGAACAGGTTGGGGAACTTGAAGGCGACGAAGAAGGCATCGGCCACCGGCCCGGCGCCCAGGGCGGCGGCCACCAGCACATCCCGGACGAAGCCCAGGATGCGGCTTATCATCGTCATGCCGCCGACGGTGGCGATGGAACGCAGCAGAGCCATGGCTTCTGTCTAGCGGGATTCGCCGCCTTCGGAAAGCGCCGCGAGGCGGGCGGGCTTCCTACAGCTTCTCGTCCAGCTGGGCGCCCTTGTCCTTGTCCTCCGCCTTGCCTTCGTAGGCCTGGGCCTTCTCCTTGGCCTTGTGGCCGTGGTGGCCGTGGGGGTGGCTTTCGGCCTTGGCTTCGGGGGCGGGGGGCGGGGCTTCCTTGGGGCCGCCCTTGGAAACCACCACCTTGGCCGGGCGCAAGAGCCGGTCGTGCAGGATGTAGCCGGTCTGCGCCACGTGCAGCACCGTGCCGGCCGGGACGTTGGGATTGTCCAGTTCCATCATCGCTTCGTGGACATGGGGATTGAGTCGCTGGCCTTCCGCCGCCACCGGCTTGACGCCTAAGCGCTCGAAGGCGTTCAGCATGTCGCGCTGGGTCATCTCGATGCCGGTCCAGAGGTTGGCCAGGCCCTCGTGGGCGGCCCGCGCCGCCTCGTCGACGCTGGCCAGCGCGCGGGCCAGGTTGTCGGCGACGCTCAGCATTTCCTTGGCGAAGCCGGCGGTGCCGTACTTGGCGGCATCCTGCTTGTCCCGTTCGGCGCGGCGGCGCACGTTTTCGGCTTCGGCGAGGGAGCGACGCCACTTGTCGTCCAGGTCCGCCACCTTGGCTTCCAGTTCGGCCAGGCGGGCGTCGGGGGCCGGGGCCTCGGCCTCGGGCGGGGCGGTTTCGGCGGCGGGAGCCTCGGCGGCCGGAGTCTCCTGGGTTGCGGCGTTCGCGTTTTCGTCGGACATGGTCTTCCTATCCCCCTGAAATCAGCCGCCCGATGACCTGGGCCGTGTAATCCACCATCGGAATGATGCGGGCGTAGTTCATCCGCGTCGGGCCGATGACCCCGATGGCGCCGACCACCCGGTTGCGGGCGTCGCGGTAGGGCCCGACGATGGCCGAGCAGCCCGCCACGCCGAACAGTTGGCTGTCGGCGCCGATGAAGATTTGGACTCCTTCCGCCGAGTCCGCAAGGGAGAGCAGCTTCAGCACCGACTCCTTGGTCTCCAGGGCGGCGAACAGGCCGCGGATCTGTTCCAGGTCGGCGAGCGCGCCGATGTCGCCCAGAAGGTTGGCCTGGCCGCGCACGATCAGCGAACCTTCCTTGGGATCGCCGGCCCAGGTGGCCAGGCCGGTCGCCACCACCTTGGCGGTCAGTTCGTCCAACTGGGCGCGGTGGTCCCGCAGTTCGCGGACGATCTCGTCCTGGGCTTCCGCCAGGGTGCGCCCGACCAGGCGCGCCGAAAGGAAGTTGCTGGCCTGCACCAGGGCGGACGGAGGCAGGCCTGGCGGCGTCTCGATGATGCGGTTTTCCACCACGCCGTTTTCGGTGACCATCACCACCAGGGCGCGGCCGGGGCTCAAGGAAACGAGTTCGATATGGCGGAGCGGACTGTCGGTCTTGGGCGCCACCACCAGCCCGGCGCAGTGGGACAGGCCGGACAGGGTGGAAGACGCCTGTTCCAGCACGCCTTCCAGGCTCTGGCCGGAAGCGGCGCACTTGGCGTCGATGTCGCGCCGTTCGGCGTCGGTCAGGTTGCCGACCTCCAAGAGCCCGTCGACGAACAGCCGGAGCCCCGGCTCGGTGGGCAGGCGCCCGGCCGAGGTATGGGGGGCGAACAACAGCCCGGCCTCCTCCAGGTCGGCCATGGTGTTGCGGATGGTGGCCGGGGACAGGGCCATGCGCAGCCGTCGCGCCACCGTGCGCGAGCCCACGGGTTCCCCCGTTTCCAGGTAGGCGTCGACGATCTGACGGAAGACCTCGCGCGAGCGTTCGTTGAGTTCGGTAATCATGCGGGGCGGACTCTATGAAAGCTGGGGTTTACGCGCAAGCCCGACCGCGCTAGCTTCCGAGGTCAACGATTCGCCCGAGGAACCCCAGATGAGACCTTCCGGCCGCGCCCTAGACCAGCTCCGCACCGTGGCGCTGGAACCTGACGTCAACAAGTACGCCGAAGGCTCTTGCCTGGTGCGGTTCGGCGACACCCACGTGCTTTGCCTCGCGTCCGTCGAGGACCGCCTGCCCAGTTGGCTGCGCGACGCCGGCCACGGCTGGGTGACGGCCGAATACGGCATGCTGCCCCGCGCCACCTCCCAGCGCACGGCGCGCGAGGCCGCCAAGGGCGGGCAGTCGGGGCGCAGCCAGGAAATCCAGCGCCTGATCGGCCGTTCCCTCCGGGCGGTTACCGACCTGAAGGCCATGGGCGAGATCCAGGTGCGCATCGACTGCGACGTCATCCAGGCCGACGGCGGCACCCGCACCGCTTCCATCACCGGGGCCTACGTGGCCTTGCATCTGGCTTTCCGGCGACTGGTGGAACTGGGCATGCTGAAGGCCATCCCACTGGTCGACCAGGTGGCCGCGGTGTCTTGCGGGCTCTACAAGGGGCATGCCCTGCTGGATCTGGACTACGCCGAGGATTCGGATGCCGAGGCCGACGCCAATTTCGTGCTCACCGCCAAGGGCGGCATCGTGGAAATCCAGGGTACCGCCGAGGACCGGCCGTTCAGCGAGACCCAGTTCCTCGACCTTCTGGGACTGGCCCGCTGGGGCGTCGACCACCTGACCGGTCTGCAACGCCAGGTCCTGGGGCTGGAGCAGCCCTGATGGCGCGTCGCTTTGAAGACGGGAAGCTGGTCATCGCCAGCCACAACGCCGGCAAGGTCCGGGAAATCGGCGAGCTGCTGGCGCCCTTCGGGGTCGAAGTTGTGTCGGCCGGCGCCCTGGGCCTGGCCGAGCCGGAGGAAACCGGCTGGAACTTCGTCGAAAACGCCCTCATCAAGGCCCGGGCGGCGGCCCAGGCGTCGGGCCTGCCCGCCCTGGCCGACGATTCGGGCCTGGCGGTGGAAGCCCTGGGGGGCAAGCCGGGCATCCATTCGGCCCGCTGGGCGGGCCCGGAAAAGGATTTCGGGCTCGCCATGAAGAAGGTCTGGAACGCCCTGGCCGGCGTCGACGACCACCGGGCCCATTTCGCCTGCGTGCTGGCGCTCTGCTGGCCCGACGGCCATTGCGAGACCTTTCAGGGCAAGGTCTTCGGGACCGTGACCTGGCCGCCGCGGGGCGACAAGGGTTTCGGCTACGATCCGATCTTCTTGCCCAAGGACCGACAGATCACCTTCGCCGAGATGGAACCGGCCGAAAAGCACGAGATGAGCCATCGCGCCGAAGCCTTCCGCCGCCTGGTCGCCGCCTGCTTCGCCTGAACCGGGAGCGCAGGCGCCTGGCGGAATTGCCGCCCTTGCCCCGTTCCCATGCCGTTGGCAGGATGGCGGCACGCGACGCTTGCGGATTTCAGCCATCGCGGTTGCGGGCGCTACGGCCTGAAAATCACAAAATCGGGGCGAAAATCGGGGGTCCGGCCCGATTTCTGGGTGTCCGACCGCCTCGGCGCCCAGATGGGGTGGGCGGCCAAGGATCATCAGGTCTGCCTTGCTCCCCTGCCGCGCGATATTCAGTATGTGATCGACAGCGGCGATGTCGCCCTGGCGCCGGCCATCATGGCGCTGCTGAAGCGGGCCATCCGTATCGGGCGGCGCCGCGCCGATCTCGCCGATACCACCCTGGCCGCCAAGCGCCTCGACATATCCCGGCTGACGTTGCGCAACAAGCTGAAGCAGTACGGCGTCGCCGAGGACGAGGAGGAGTAGAACAAGAGGGGCCGGAGGGCTTGAGGACGCCGGCCGGCCGGCCGTATACTCGGCCCATGGACCGTCGAACCGCCATCTCCGAACTGAGGGCCAGGGAGGCCCGCCTCCGCGGAGGAATCGGGCCGCTTCTCGTTGTTCGACCTCCTGGAAATCCGGTATTTCCTGGAGGATTCCATCCACGTGCCTGTCGATATCGCGACCCGCCGCTCCCTGCACCCGGCCCTCAAGGAGGCCATCGAGGCCGAAGCGGAAAGGGTGTTCTGATGGCTTTCCGGTCCCTGAAGGCCCGCCTGATCGACATCGCGGATGCCATCGAGGCCGTCGAGGGCCACTTGCGGCTGGTGCCGCTGGACGGTTTCGAGACCAATCCGACGGTCTATCGGGCCATCGAGCGCGAACTGGAGATCGTCTCCGAGGCGAGCCGCCACATTCCAAACGAGCGGAAGGGGCGGTATCCGAATATCGCATGGCGCAAGGTCGCCGACCTCGGCAACGAGCTCCGCCACGCCTATCACCGCGTCGATCCCGGCCTCCTCAAGGAGATCGTTCGCGAACATCTGCCGGTCCTCGGCACCGCCGTCCGGGAGATGCTGGCCGGGGAGGATTGAGGAGCGGGCCTTCGAGCAGCTTCGACGGCTTGGTGTCCGGCTGGTCTCCTGGAACCTGACTCGGGCCTGCAACCTGGCCTGCTACCTCGACGCCGAGCAGCGGCGGGCCGGCGGCGAGGGGGAGATGACGCCGGACGAGGCCCTGGCGGTCATCGACGGCCTGGCCCGTTCGGCGCCCGGGGCCATGGTCGTGCTGACCGGCGGGGAGCCGCTGCTGCGCGCCGACCTGGAGGTTCTGGTTGGGGCTTGCGCCTCGCGGGAGCTGATGCCGGTGATCGGAACCAACGGAACCCTCCTGGATGAGGCGCGGGCCATTTCCCTCAAGGCGGCTGGGGCGGGATTCCACCGATCCGGGGTTTCACGACGACCTGCGGGGCCGCAAGGGCGCCTGGCTGGGGGCCCAGGATGGCATCGCGGCGGCGGAGGGGCTGGTCGAGATCACGCCGGAATTCATGCTGCGGAACCGGCCCCCCTGGCTCGTCAGGAAAGAGTCGCGGCAAGGTCCAGACGAGCGGCAACCCGGAGAAGATTCCTGTCCCGCGTCCACAGCGCAGCCTCGGCCGTCAGCTTGACGGCGGCCAGTAGATGGACATCGACATAGCCGACTCCCAGGCCATGTATCTTGTGGCGGTCGATGAAGTGAAGCGCCTCCCGGTCGGTCGCGACGCAAACCTGGGGAAGATTCCCCAAAGCGTCGAGAACTTGGTGGCGGTGCCGCAACCCGCCGAGGGCGATTTCGCCGATCACGAAGGGATGGGTCAGGACCTCCCCCCTGCCGAGAAGCGTAGCCAGCCCGGCATCGCCCGCGCGGAGATGATCGACCCAGACCGATGTATCGACCAGGATCACGCCGGTTTCCGTCGCCGGGGCGGCGGCGCCAGATCCGGCTCGCTGCCGCCGAGCCGGGCCAGTCGCCGCGCGCTCTCGCGCTCGATGAGCGCTTTGAGAGCTTCCCGGACCAGCGCCGTCTTTTCCGTCAATCCCGTGAAGGCCTGGGCCTTGGACAGCAGTTCGTCGTCGAGGGCCAGCGTCGTGCGCATCGCCATTGGGCTCCTTCAGGCGCATCCGATATGTCATCGATTGATGACCATTTTCATGCCCCCCGTCAAGGAGCTTGGCATTTCTCCGTCGCCGAGATAGGCGGCTGCCCGCCGGGCGGTGGCCAAATCCTGGGCGATGCAGGCCGTGGTGGACATGCCGGCCAGGAAGTTCCCGGTGACGAACAGGCCGGCATGGGATTCCTCCAGGCCGCGCAGGGTTTCCAGCCTTACGGCATGGTCCATCCCGTACTGGGGCAGGCCGCGCATCCAGTAACGGCTGCGGGCGACGACCGGGGGGCCGGTGACGCCCAGCAACGCCCGAGCCTCCCCCATGGCGAGAGCCTTCAGTTCGGGGACGGGCAGACGGGCCGGCTCCGGTTGGCGGGCGCCCCCCCACAAAGGCGGTGAGCGCGACGTACCCCGGAGGCGCGCGGCCGGGAAAACGGGTCGAGGAGAACAGCATGCCGAGCGCCGAGCGCTTCTCGACCGAAGGGGCCAAGTAGCCCACCGGCGTCGGCAAGGGCAAGCCCTATCTCTCCCAGCGCTGGCCGGATAACTTCCTGGTCATCAACACCAAGGACGCGGCCAGCCGGGGCATCGAGAGCGGCGACTGGGTCGAGGTGCACAATGACACCGTTTACATGCAGACCGGCCGGCCTTTGACCATGTTCCTTGCCCCCGACGGCCGGCCGATCCTGGGCGGCGGCTACTTTCCGCCCGATCCACGCGGCGGCATACCGTCCTTCCGCGAGGTTCTGGACCAAGCCGTGGCTCTCCATCGCCAAGGAAAGACGGTGGCCGATACCGGAAAGCGCCACCCCGCCTCCGGAGGGGACGCCTTGACCCGCCTGGCTGCCGAGGCCGATCCCTTCGAGGGCGGTTTCGGTGCGGCGCCCAAGCATCCGCGCCTTCCCGCCCTTCTGGCCCTGTGGCGGGCATCCCGGCGCGAGGGCTGTGCGGACTGGCGGGAGATCGTGACCCTGAGCCTGGAGCGAATGGCCCTGGGAGGCCTCTACGACCATGTGGGCGGCGGGTTCTTCCGCTACGCGGTCGATGCCGCTTGGCGGGAGCCCCATTTCGAGAAGATGCTGGACCTCACGCCGCGATGCTGTCGCTCCTGGTGGAGGTCTGGAAGGAGACCTGCTCCCCCCCTTCTGGAGGACCGCATCCGGGGCACGGTCCATTTCCTTCTCGACGACATGCGCCTGCCCGGCGGCGGGTTCGGTTCCGGGCCGTGCGCAAGGCGCGGCCCCGCCTGGACGACAAGTTGCTGGCCGATGCCAACGGCCTTGCCATCGCCGCCCTGGCCGAGGCCGGCGTGGCGCTGGGAGAGCCGGGCTGGATCGCGGCGGCCGAGGATGCCTGGCGCTTCGTTGCCCGTCATCTCATGTCGGGGGAAGGACTGGTCCACTGGTGGCGGGACGGCCGCCCGGGCGGGTCGGTCCTGGACGACTGGCACCAGCAGATGGAACAAGATCGAACACCGCCGCTTCTCGTTCATCACCCAGAATTGGCGTGCCCGACCGCTGGTCAGCTACCAAGCCATCGTCCAACTGAGTGCCGCCACCACCACACAGGCCGTCCTCAAGGTCCAGTCCGAGACCCTATCCCGCCGGCGTATAGGTCATCGCCGCAGAGATGGCCGAAATCAACATCCAACGCCATGAGTGCCATGGCGATTGGAACTACACCATTTTGGCGCACGCTCCAAATTAGGGCGGTAATTCATCAGCGGACCCAAACCGCCGGATTTAGGTTCAGAACTTCTGCGCGGTGCGGCGGTGGCTGAGGTAGGCCTCGGCGGAACCGGCGCGGACCAGGTCCAGGGCGCAGCCCAGCATCCGGTCTTCCTTGTCGCCGTCCTTGGCCAGCGGGCAGTCGGCTTCGGCGAGGGTGGCGCGGGTCCGGCTGGCGGCTTCGTTCTGCGCCGGAATGGCATGGGGCAGGTCGGCCTCGCGGCGGCGCTTGGCCTGCTTTTCCGGGTCCTCCGGCGAGGTTACGGCGATGTCGGGTTCCACGCCCAGGGCCTGGATGGCGCGCCCTGACGGCGTGTAGTAGAGCTGGGTGGTCAGGCGCAGGCCGCCTTCCACCGGCAAGGGCAGGATGGTCTGCACCGAGCCCTTGCCGAAGGAACGGGTCCCCATGACCACGGCCCGGCGCTGGTCCTGCAAGGCCCCGGCCACAATCTCGGAAGCGGAAGCGGAGCCGCCGTTGATCAGGACCACCAGCGGCAGCCCCGGCGCCGCGTCGCCGCCGCCCGCATCGTAGGAACGGCTGTCGTCCTTGTCGCGGCCGCGCACGCTGACCACCGTCCCGTGATCCAGAAAGGCGTCGGCCAGCGCCACCGACTGGTCGAGCAGGCCACCGGGATTGTTGCGCAGGTCGAGCACCATGCCGCGCAGCTTGCCGCCCGCCTTGGCCCGGATGTCGTCGATGGCTTGGGAAACGGTTTCTTCCAGCTTCGCGTTGAACCGGGTCACCCGCAGGTAGCCCACGTCGCCTTCCAGCCGCCAGCGGGCCGCCTTCACCTCGATGACCGCCCGGATCAGGGTCACGTCGAAAGGCGCCTGTTCGCCCCGCTTGACGGTCAGACGGATCTTGGTGCCCGGCTTGCCCCGCATGCGCTTGACCGCGTCGGCCAACTGGATGTCCTTGATCGACTGCCCATCCAGGTGGGTGATCAGGTCGCCCGTCTTGATGCCGGCCCGCGCCGCCGGAGTTTCCTCCATGGGGGCGATGACCTTGACGTAGCCGTCCTCGCTGGAGACCTCGATCCCCAGGCCGCCGAATTCGCCCTTGGTGGCGACGCCCACTTCCTTGAACTCGTCGGGATTGAGGTAGCCGGAATGGGGGTCCAGGGACGTCAGCATGGCGTCCAACGCCGTTTCCACCAGGACCGCCGGGTCCATGGACTTGGGGTCCGGGTTCTTGTCCTTGACGCCCTTGATCGCCGCCTCGATCAGCTCGCGGTCGGCCACCGGATGGACGTAGTTGGCCCGCACCCGCTTGAAGGCGTCCGAGAAATGCTTGAGTTGCCGCCCCGCCTGGCCGTCGTCCTTGGGCTTGACGTAGCCCCGGTAGGTCTCCTCGAAACGCTTGAGCTGCCGCTCGCCCTCGGCGTCCAGGGACAGCGCATCGCCGGAAAACAGCCCGGCCACCCGCCCGACGGCGAAGGGAGAGTCGCCGCCCGAGCAGCCGACCAGGGACGGCAGGACAGCCCCGGCGGCGAAGCTCGCCGCCAGCACCAACGCCCGCGACAGGCGGTTCCAGCTCATCCGTACTCCTTCTGACTTCGGATCGACTCTAGCCGTCCGCGATCATCTTGGCGATCAGATCCTTCAGCACCGCTTCGGATTCGTCGTTGTCGACCTGGCAGGTGCCGGCATTGGCATGGCCGCCGCCGCCGTACTTCAGCATCAGTTCGCCGATGTTGGTCTTCGAACTGCGGTTCAAGATGGACTTGCCGACCGCGAACACCGTGTTCAGCTTGTTCAGCCCCCAAAGCGCATGGATCGAGATGTTGGTCTGCGGATGCAGGGCGTAGATCATGAACCGGTTGCCGGCATAGATGGTGTCTTCCTTGCGCAAATCCAATACCACCACGTTGCCATGCACCGTGGCGCAGCGTTCGAGCTGGCGGCGGAAGGGTTCCCGGTGTTCCATGTAGAGATCGACGCGTTCCTTGACGTCCGGCAGCGCCAGAATCTGGCCGATGTCGTGGTTCCGGCAGTAGTCGATCAGCTGCATCATCAACTGGTAATTGGAGATGCGGAATTCCTTGAAGCGGCCGAGCCCGGTGCGGGCGTCCATCAGGAAGTTCATCAGCACCCAGCCCTGGGGGTCGAGGATCTCCTCGCGGCTGAACTGCGCCGAGTCGCCCTTGTCCACCGCGTCCATCATCGCGTCGGAGACCGTGGGGAAGGCCTTCTTGCCGCCGTAGTAGTTGTAGACCACGCGGGCCGCCGACGGGGCTTCCGCCTCGATGATGTGATTCGCGGCCCTCTCGCCCAGGCGAATGGTTTCGCTCAGGTGATGGTCGAAAGCCAAGTGCACGCCCTTGACGTAGGGCAGGTTGGTGGTGATGTCCGAATCCGAGATCAGGATCGTGCCGTCCTGCATGTCCTTGGGATGGACGAACTTGATCTCGTTGATCATGTCGAGTTCCTTCAACAGCACGGCACAGGCCAAGCCGTCGAAGTCGCTGCGGGTCACCAGGCGGAATTTCTTTTCGCTCATAATCTATCCCCCGTTACATCCGGCAGAGGGTCGACCGGGCAGACACCCCCGACTCCTTCCCGCGGCACCATACCCCATTTTACCTTCCGGCCCAAATGCTTCCGACAAGCAATCCGATTTCCCGGAGTCTGGGGCTCCGGGACCGGAAGTTCAAGGGGTTGCGCCGCTCACCCCTTCTTCAGGGCGGCGTAGGCATCGGCCAGGGCCGGGCCGGCATCGGGAGGAAGCATCTGGTCCAGGGCCGGCAGGAAGCCCATTTCCTCCTTCTGGACGTGGAAGACCTCGCGTTCGACCATTTCCAGGCCCAGTTCGTGGAATTCCTTCCAGGTCGCCGCGTCGAACGCGCCCGCCTGGGCGGCGCGGCCCAGGTCGGCCAGGCGCTTGGCCACCGGGCGGATCGAGTCGTGCTCGTCCTTCAGCATCATCGGGATGCCGGGCCCGGCCAATTCCATGAAGCGCGGGAACAGGTGCTGCTCCTCGAAGGAATAGTGATGGGATATCTCGCCCTCCATGCTGGCGACCAGGTCGCCCAGCAGGGCCGCCGTCTCGCCGTCGCCGGCCGACGGCGGGGAGCCGGCGTCGCGCTTGCCGAGATAGGTTTCCAGGCGCTCGAGCAGCGCCAGGACGGACATGTGTTCCTCATGCAGGGTCTGCAGGATGGGCAGTCGGAGGTAGAACATCGGTTTCGGTTTCCGTTGCTTGGTGTTGTTGTTGCGCGCGCGAGCGCAGCAGGCGCCGGTAGACGTCCGCCACGAACCAGAAAAAGGCGGCCGCCCCGGCCAGGCCGATCGAGGCGGCGCCCTGGATGACGGCCGGCCAGCCGCCGCCGATCCCCACCGCCCCCAGCGCCAGGGCGGCGAAATGGCAGGCGGCGTGGACCTTCAGGGGACCTTCCGCCGCCAATTCCGAAAGCCTGGGCGTGCGTCCGCCCTTGCCCTTGCCGGCGTTCATGGAAGCCAGGAAAGGGACGATCCGTTGGAGGATGCCGGTCAGGAAGGTCAGCAGCCAGCCGAATAGCGCCAAAAAGCCGAACAGCGCGACCATCCGCCCGCCGCCGCCGCCAGCCGCCGCCAGCCCCCCGACGGTTAAGGTCAGGGGCAGCAGGCCCCAGGCGGTTTTCACCAGGACGAAGGACAGGCCCAGGTTCTTGCGCATGCCGGTCTTCAGGCTGAGACGCATCTGGTGCAGGTGCACTCCGGTCGCCGCCAGGCCAAGGATGGCCGCCCCGACCAGTAGGACCGAAATGCCGGAAAGGGCTCCGGACACGCCCGCCAGCAGGGCGGCCAGGGCCAGACCGTAGCCCAGCTTGGCCCGGCCCGGATCGGAAGCCGGAGACAAGGCGAACATGGGCACCAGGATGTGACTGTAGCCGAAGGCGAGGAACCCCATGAAGCCGAAGACCGCCAGGATCAGGTGGGCCAGTCCCGCCGACGAGCGGTCGGGCAGGAAGCCATGGTCGTAGTCGGCGATCAGGGCCAGCCCCAGCAGCGCCAGGCCGCCCAGGGCGGCAAGCGCCGTCCAGGCGTGGAACCGCAGGACAAGGAGGATGCCCCGCGTTTTCCATAACAGGTCGCCCACCACCCAGGCGAACGGCAGAAAAGCCAGACTGACCGTCCCGGCGCCGATCGCCATGACGCCCGGCTTGCCGAGATGGAAGCCGGCCAGCAGCACGAGGGCGCCGGGAAACAGCAGCCAGAAAGCCAGCCGACAGGGCCAGAGAGCGACCAATTCCTGTCCCGTCGCCACCGGCAACATCTGGAAGGAGGCGCCCATGGCGGTGGCGGCGAACACCCCCAGGGTCAGGGCGTGGACCACCGCCAGCACCGGCCCTGGACCGCCGCCGTAGCCGGGCACCTGGTCGGCCGCCAGGGCGAGCAGCAGCCAAGCCAGCACATGGCCGGCCGCCGCCCCCAGGAAAAACCGATAGGGCACGGAGACAGGCAGCAACCGCTTCTGGGCTCCCATCAGGATGGCGCCGGGAAAGCTCATGCGCCTTCTGCCTTCGATAGACGCAGCCGTACCCCGCCATCGGACGCCGGCAGGGCTTCGGCCTGCCAGCCACGCTCCGCCAATTCGGGGTAAAGGAAGATGGGGTCGCGGGCCAGCAGGACTTCGAACGGCCCGCCCCGTCCCTGCCCGCTATCGATGCGCGACAAGATGGCGACCAGGGGGCCCGGCGCCTCCATCCTCCGCAGATCCAGCACGGCCATGTCCAGGGGCGCCACCGGATGAGAGGGCGACATCCCGCCCCCGTCGCGATGGAAGACCACCCGCCAACGCCCCGGCGCCTCGCGCCGCGCATGGCTGGAAAAGCCAGCCCCCCCCAGCAGCCGCCGCAAGGGCAGGGGATCGAAAGGCGCCAGGATGGAGAGGTATCCCCGCTCGGGCACGGCCCGGGCCAAGCCGACAATGCGGTCGCGCGGATCTTCCCCGGCGGCGATCTGCGGCCGGACGTCCAGCGGGATATCCTGCGCCGCGGCCTCGCCCATCCAGGAGGGAACGGTCTCGGCCTCGTCCTGGGTGGCCCCCAGGCCATCGGCTTCCCCGTTGACGAAGGCGACCAGGGAAAGCGGGCCGACCTCCGCCATGTGGGCAGCCTCGCCGAGGGTCACCTCGCCGGCCAGGGCGGGATCGGCGAAACAGCCGAGGGCGGGAAACCGCCTGCGCAGTTCCTCCAAGGCCGCCGGCCGGACCGCCATGACCCGCGCGACAGGATCGGATACCGTGAAACGCGTCATCTTGGAAACAACCGCAGGCGCTTTCTTCGTCGCCCGGAAATCCCTCGTTGCACCGGCCATGACACTAAGCTCTGCGAGCCTCCATTCTCCTTGATGGCAATCAATCGTCCCGAGATGTCGAAATTCTTTGGGGTTTCTACAAATCGGTTCCATGTATATAGTGTGGCCCAAATTCGCGAGACCAAGTGTCTCAGGGGGAGTCCATGCTGTCCAACGTCCGCATCGGCGCGCGCATCGCCATCGCCCTGGTATTGCCCATCCTGGGCCTGCTGCTATTTTCCGGTCTCGTGGTTGTCGACCGCATGGGCGAGGAAAGCAAGACCCGGCAGCTCGAGGCTCTGGTCACAACCGGTCCGGTCATCAGTGCCTTCGTCCACGAGATGCAGAAGGAACGCGGCATGTCCGCCGGTTTCCTGTCCAGCAAGGGCGAAAGCTTCAAGGACGATCTGCCCAAGCAGCGCAAGACCGCCGACGACAAGCGGACCCTGGCCGAGAAGGCTCTGAAGGGCATCGACCTTGGCCGCTACGGCGCCCAGTTCGCCGCCAAGGTGCGCGATGCCGAAGCCGCCGTCGGCAAGCTGGACGATACCCGCAGGCAGGTTTCCGCCCTGGGCATCGCACCGCCTGATTCGGCTGGCTATTACACAGGCACCATTGCCAAGCTGCTGGCCATCGTGGAAGAAACCGCCCTCCTCAGCACCGACGCCCTGGTGACCAAACAGATCGTCGCCTACACCAGCCTGCTATACGGCAAGGAGAGGTCCGGCATCGAACGTGCCCTGGGCGCCGCCGGCTTCGGTGCCGGCACTTTCTCGTCGGCGCTTTACAAGCAGTTCTGCGAACGGGGCGCCGAGCAGCAGACCTACTTCCGCACCTTCGAAGCGTACGCCGGTGACAAGCTGGTGTCGCGTTTCCGCGAGACCGTCAAGGGCAAGGCCGTGGACGATGTTGAACGCATGCGCAAGGTCGCCATCGAGAGCTTGGCCACCGGCAGCGTCCAGGGCGTCGAGGCGCCCCAGTGGTTCGCCGCCGCCACGCAGAAGATCGACCTGCTGAAGGCCGTCGAGGACGAGGCCGCCGTCGGCCTGGAGAAGCTGGTGGAGGAAATCCATTCCTCCGCCGTGCGCGACCTGACCCTCTATTCGGCCCTCACCCTGGTCCTGCTGGCCGCCGCCGCCGCGCTGACCGCCGTCATCGTGCGGGGCATCACCGGCCCCATCGCCGGCATGACGGATGCGATGGGACAACTGGCCCGCGGCGACACCTCGGTAGCCATTCCCGGCGTCGGCCGCGGCGACGAGATCGGCCACATGGCCGCCGCCGTCCAGATCTTCAAGGACAACCGCATCGCCGCCGACCGCATGGCCGAGGACCAGCGCCGCGAGGAAGCGTCCAAGGAACAGCGCCGCCAGGCCATGGAACGGCTGATGAACGTCTTCGAGAAGGGCGTCACGGGGGTGCTGGGAGCCGTCAAGACCGCCTCCACCACCATGGAAGGTACCGCCCAAGGCATGGCCGCCACGGCCGAGGAGACCAGCCGGCAGGCCACCCATGTGGCCGCCGCGGCCGAGGAAGCCTCGACCAACGTGCAGACGGTCGCCGCCGCCACCGAGGAACTGTCGGCCTCCATCGCCGAGATCAGCCGTCAGGTCAACCAGGCCAACACCATCGCCGCCAACGCGGCATCGGAGGCGGAGCGCACCAATGCCCAGGTCAGGAGCCTGGCCGACGCCGCCCAGAAGATCGGCGAAGTGGTCGCGCTGATCACCGATATCGCCGAGCAGACCAACCTTCTGGCCTTGAACGCCACCATCGAGGCCGCAAGGGCCGGCGACGCCGGCAAGGGCTTCGCCGTCGTGGCGTCGGAAGTCAAGAACCTGGCCAACCAGACAGCGCGCGCCACCGATGAGATCGGCGCCCAGATCGCCGGCATCCAGACCGCCACCGGCGACGCGGTGACCGCCATCCAGGGCATCTCCCGCACGATTTCGGATGTCAGTGCCGCGGCCTCCGCCATCGCGGCGGCGGTCGAGGAACAAGGCGCGGCGACCCGCGAAATCGCCCGCAACGTCGAGGAAGCCTCGAAGGCGACCACAGACGTCAGTTCCAACATCGCGGGCGTCAACCAGGCAGCCACCGATACCGGCGAATCGGCCACCGAGGTGTTGGGCGCCACGCGCCAACTCCTTCATGAGTCCGATGTCTTGCGCAAGGAGGTCGAAGACTTCCTGACCGGCATCAAGCGCGTCTGATCGACGGGTCAAATCGCCGGCAGGAAGGCCCGGAAGGTACTGCCCTCGCCGGGCGTCGAATTCACGACGATCCGCCCGCCGTGTCGTTCCGCGATGCTGCGGCAGAGCGCCAGGCCAACCCCGGTACCGGGAAAGGCCTCCTGAGTATGCAGGCGCTTGAAGGGCTGGAAGATGATCTCGTGGTACTGCGGCTCGATGCCGATGCCGTTGTCGGCGACCGCGATCTCCCATTCGGCGCTGTCATGGTGGGCAACCACCGACAGAACGATGATCGGCGGCACGCCCGTCCGGCGGTACTTCACCGCGTTGGACAAAAGGTGCTGGATCATCAGGGAAATCTGCATCCCGTCCCCGATGACCTCGGGGAGGGCGCCGACGCAAACCCGCGCCTTGGCTTCGTCCAGCGAGCTCCCCAGCGTTTCCAGGGCCGTCGCCACCACATGTTCCAGGTCCACGGGTCCGAAGGGGGCCGCCTTCAGATTGGCGCGGGAGAACATCAAGAGGGCATTGACGAGGTCCCGCATGCGGCGGGCGCCGCCAACCACGAAATCCAGATAGTCGCAGCCGGCCCGGTCCAGGCGGTCGCCGAACTCCCGTTCCAGCCGCTGGGCGTAAGTGGTAATGATGCGCAGCGGTTCCTGCAGGTCGTGGGTGGCGACGAACGTAAAGCGCTCCAGTTCGGCATGGGAACGGGTCAACTGCTCGATGGCGCGGCGTTCGGCTTCCGCCGCCGCCTGGCGCTCGGAAATGTCGCGGGCCACCCCCAGAATAAGCTCGCGGTCGCCGGATCGGATGGCGGTCATGTTGATTTCGACCGGGAAGATGCTGCCGTCGCCGCGCCGATGCTGGCTCTCGAAGGTCACCGTGGCCCCGCCCCGTACCTTCGCCCAGAGCCCTGCCGCCGCGGGCCGGTTGAAGGCGGCATCGATGTCGAAGACGTTGCGCGAAAGCAAGGTTTCCCGATCATGGCCGATGCTTTCGACGGCGCGGCGATTGACGTCCACCAGGTTTCCCTGGTCGTCGCAGACGAAGATGGCGTCCGGCGTGGCGTCCATCAGCTTGCGCAGGCGCGCCTCGCTGTCGCGCAGGGCGACGAACAACGGCCGCACGAGGGCGAGCCCGGCCACCATGAGCACGGAAATTGCCAGTGCCACCAGTTCTGCCGAGAGAAGCGGCGGAAGCGGCGGTGCCGCCGTGAAGGCATAATAGAAGGTGACGGTGCGCCGCACCGCCATCAGGATGATGGCGCTGGCGATCAGCGCCCAGGCGAGAAGCCGGCCGGTGACCGGAACCAGCGCCAGCGCCAAACCCGCTGCCGCGAACTGCAGGACGATGGACGCCCCCAGGACAGCGAAGGACAGCATTCCCATCCCTTTTCGATCCGAGATTCCGACCCCTCCGCACCGGAACCATCGTAGCACCGCGAGGGAGGCCCGGGAAAGGGGCCGCATTCCGCAAGCGGTGCACGCTAGGCGTTAAGGGGTTTTCCCGATGGGAGTTTTGCCGGCTTTTGCCGTGACGGCGTTCCTGTCAAGGTCGTCAGGATCGAAGGGGATCGCTCCGGCGACTCCTCCCCCCTTCGTCGAACGAAGTCCATCCGGGGATCGTTTCTTCAAAAGGACCCCCCCTCGCGAAGCGAGACCCGGGCGGGGCCGGGGGCTCCTCCTCAAGCCTCCGGCCCACCTTCGTCACTCGTTCTTCCTGAAGCCGTCAGGACTGCGAACAGGCCTTGCCGACACCACGCGGTACGGGAATGCATTGGTTGTCGGGACCGCCGTAGAGACGGTAGAGAGTCTCGATCACCGCCTGCGGAGCGGGGCCGGCCAGGGAATAGAAAATGGATTGGGCGGCGCGGCGGGTCTTGACCAGATCGCTTTGGCGCAGCACGGCCAAGTGCTGGGACAGGGCCGACTGGCTGAGGTGGACCACGTCTTCCAACTCGCCGACCGTCTTTTCCCCGTGCACGAGTTGGCAAAGGATCATCAGCCGGCTTTCGTTGCTCATGGCCTTCAGCAAGTTGCTGGCGGCCAGGGCTTGCCTGGCGAATTCTTCGACATCCATAGGGAAACGGGTCCCCTCCCATTTTTCTAATATTAGGTCTAACTAATACTAGTTCTGATGTCAAGAAATCCCGCGCCGACCGGCGACGAACGACGGGAAGGGGTCAGGGACGGATGAGGCCCAGGGAAACGGCCCGCATCACGGCTTCGACACGGTTCTTGCTGCCCAACTTGTCCTTGGCCTTGGCCAAGTGGTGTTCCACGGTTTTCGTGGTGATGCCGAGCTTCTCGGCGATTTCCTTGGAACGCAGGCCATAGGCGGTCCAGAGCAGGCACTCGGCCTCGCGCGGGGACAGGGAGACCCGCGGACGCGGCGTGCCGAGATTGACGCCGGGCGCCACCTCGGGCGGGCGCGATGCGGACAGCACGGCCTCAATGGCCGGACCGTCGAGGTCCTCGCTTTCCCGGTCCTCCTCGATCCAGGCGCAGAGGCGATCCTCGCTCTCGCGCACCAGACGTTCGCCCAAATGCATTTCGGTGACGTCGATCAGCATCACCACCGCGCCGATGCTGCTGGAATTGGACACCCCGCGGCAGAGCATCTTGAACCAGCGCGGGCACTTGCCCTGGCGACAGGCATAGACGATCTCGAAGCGCTTGCGCTTGCCCGACAGCAGGTCGGCGAGCGCCGCCGAGACCAGCATGCCGTCGGCGCCTTCGTCGATCTGGGCTTGGCGGCAGATGTCGAGGAAGTTCCGGCCCAGCCAGGCGGAAGGCGACTCGCCTTCCCGCGTCAAGCAGAAGTTGCGCCAGGAATCGTTGACATAGGCGATCCGGCCTTCCCCGTCCAGGATGACCACGATGGCACCTCCGGCGGTGGGAGCAACCCCACCGGCCGCCGCGATGTCGCTCAACGGAGTCATGCCGACCATGTCGATGACCTCAATCAACGGCCGCAATGGCGACTTCACGCCACTGACGACCTCCGCGCCTTCCGGCGCCGCCCACACCCCTCGCGTTCCAGGCGGAAGACGCCTCCACGCCAACCGCCCCGGAGGCTTGACCAAGATCAAACCGTCCGCTTCCTGTTTAGGCCGCCCGTCCGCCGCCGTCAACGGCTATGTCGAGAACCGTCACTTGAGAGCCGCGCGCAGGTCGCCGATGGTCTTCTTGTAATCATTGCCCTGGAACACGGCGCTGCCGGCCACCACGGCCGTGGCGCCGGCCTCGACGACGCTTCGGATGGTCTTGACGTTGACCCCGCCATCCACCATCAACTCGATGGGGCGGTTGCCGATCATCTTGCGAATCCGGCGGATCTTCTCCACCTGCGACTCGATGAAGCTCTGGCCGCCGAATCCGGGGTTGACCGACATGACGAGGATCAGGTCCAGGCGGTCCATGACATATTCCAGCACCGTCTCGGGCGTCGAGGGGTTGAGCGAGGCGCCCGCCTTCTTGCCGATGCTCTTGATGAACTGGAGGCTGCGGTCCAGGTGCACGTCCGCCTCGGCATGGACGGTAATCAGGTCGGCGCCGGCCTTGGCGTAGTCCTCCAGGAAAGGCTGGGCCGGATCGATCATGAGATGGACATCGAAGGGCACCTTGGTCCAGGAGCGTATGCACTTGATGACCGGCGGGCCGAAGGTCAGGTTGGGGACGAAGTGGCCGTCCATGACGTCGATGTGGATGTAGTCGGCGCCGGCTTCGTCGACCGCCTTGACTTCCTCGCCCAGGCGGGCGAAGTCGGCGGAAAGAATGCTGGGGGCGATCCTGACGTCCATGGTGTCCTCCGTGCGGCGTGTCCCTGGGTTTGATTTGGATTAGAGTTTTCTAATAGAAAACATGGCTTGGCAAGGGAGAACTGCGGGCCGATGTCGCCATCTGCCTATGGGCGGCCTCTTGTCGCGTTAGCGATTCGGTAATAGATTCAGGGCATCGTCAAGGGCATGGGAGCCTGAGCAACCCGAAGGAGGGGATGGCTGGTCATGGCCTTTCGCTATCGGCTTCCCGGCATGATCGCAGGAACGGCTCTGGGGGCCGCCGTCGGTTTGTCCGGCGTCGCGGCCCAGGAACCGTCTTGCGACGCCCTGGTGGCGGAAGCCCTCAAGGGCGGCGAGATTCCGGCCGTGGTCGTCGACCCGCAAAGCAAGGCGGTGGAACTGCGCACCTCGCGCGGAGCTTGCCGCGAGGCCGCGGGAAAGTGGGCGTCCCGCCGGGTCCAGACTCCAAGCTTGGCGGCTACCGCTCCGCCCGAGCCGGCGGCCCCCGAGACGACGCCCGTCACGGCCGCACAACCGCCGGTTCCTCCGCCCAAGCCACCGCCGCCGCGGTGCGAATTGCGCATCGAAGGCCTTTACGGGGCCACACGGGTGCGGCTGGGCGGCGAGTTGTTCTGGCTGACCCGAGTCTATACCATCGACTACGAGGACGACGGCCGCACCGACAACCTGGGCTTCCGCCTCAAGTCGGCCCAGGGACGCGAGGTGACCCTGCAGTATCTCCCGCAATCGGGGGACGTGGGCGGCAATACCGTTCCGGAGCTTCAGTTGCCCGACGACAGGACCTTGCCGCGCATCTGTTTCGGAGCCATCGATTTGGCCGAACCGGCGACTCCCGACCCGGGCGGCATGTCCGGCATGGTCATCGCGCCCGACTTGGCGGGAGAGGCCCGCGGCCGGGTTGCCGGCGTGACACCGGGAAAGGCCGAAGCCAAGGGCAGGGATGACGGCTCCCTGCTGTGGATCATCCTGGCCGGGGCCAGCGGATTGCTCCTGGGCGCCGCCGCCGTCCTCTGGCTGACGACCCACGGCAAGCACAAGGATTTGGCGGAAGAGGCCGAGAGCGACGAAGAGGCGCCGCCGGCCCGCCATGCCTCGGCGAAGGGTCATCCGCCGGCCCACGGCAGTGCCAAGGAAATTCCCGACGACGATGACGAGGAAGAAGCGGAACCGAAGAAGAAGGGCGGGTTCTCCGGCTTGCTGGCCCGTTTGGGTATCGGCGGCCGCAAGCCCGAGAGCGACGAGGCGGAAGTGGACGAGAGGAAGGAAGACGGGCAACCCCATCCGCGTGGAAAGCCGGCGGCCCGCCCGGCCACCCCTCAGCGGGCCATGCCGGGCCACAAGGCCAAGCCTTCCAAGTAGGTGTTGGTGGCGGTCGCCACCATCAGTATCCCTGGTGGATTGCGCGGCGGCACGGGAATCCGCAACGTGACCTCCAGCCGCGTGACATCCTGCAGCCACCAGGAAACCTCGCATTCGCGGGCGCCGTACAACGGCTCCTCGCGGCAACTGCGGGAAATGGGACGGCCATGGACCTTCACCAGCGGAGCCAGCACCTCGTTCATATCCAGGGTCGGCAGAGTCTCGGTGGACTGGACGCGGTAAGCCTTGCCGCCCCTGGCCGAATCCAGGAAGGAGACCTTGAGGCTGGTTCCCTTGTCGCCGGCGGTGCCGAGCCGCAAGCCGTTGCGCCCACCGGACAGGACCAGCCCGGGATGGTCAAGCCGCACCGTCGCCGGGTCGCTGCCCAGAGCGATGCCTTTCCAGGTGAAGGCCTGACCCGACTGGCGGGCCTCCTGGCCGCGCAGCTTGATCGTCACCGGCGGCGAGGCGAAAAAATGCAACAGCAGGCCGACCAGGGAAAGGATGCTGAGGGAAACCAACACCACCACGACGAAGACCAAGGCGTGCCGACCGACATTGGCCGGGCCGTCGTCGTTCGCTCCTCGGTATCCGGCGCTCATGGATCGCATGGGGACTGGCCCTTTTTTGGCGATGATCCGAACATCATAAGTATAGTATTAACCATGCCTGATATCGACTTAATAATACAAAGATATAATACGATATATATATTCGGTGATTTATATCAAATTGAGAGCGATTTTAATCGATTTCATCAAATCGCCGTGAGGAGGGCCGGATTTGACCCCCATCAAGGCCGGCACCGTGCCGTACGGGCGAGGTGATCCCCATGCGGCGCTTCGTTCATCGCCATCAGGAAGCCATTTCCACCGCGGCTTGGATCAAGGCCGGGGTCGGCAGCCTGTTGGCGCTGGGCTGGATCGGCTGGCTGGGACAGGAAACCGGCTCGCCCTTTCTGATCGGGCCTTTCGGCGCTACCATCGCCTTGCTGTTCGGCCTTCCCGACAGCGCCCTCGCCCAGCCGGCCAACGTGATGGGCGGTTACGTGGTGGCGACCCTGGCCGGACTGCTATTGCAGGCCCTGCTGCCCGGCCATTGGTGGATGGTGGCCATCGCCGTTTCACTGGGTTTGCTGGGTATGGCCGCCTTGCGGGTCCTCCATCCGCCGGCCGGAGCCATTCCCATCCTGGTGGCGTCGGAAAATCCGGACTGGACCTACCTGTTCCTTCCGGTGCTGGCGGGTGCGGCGATGCTGGTCCTGATCGCCGTCGCCGTCCATCGCTGCCCGCCCCGCGGCACCGCCTATCCCCGACCTCTGCCGGAGGCCATCGAGTAGCGGGAGCGCCGCCGCTCTCAGCCCTTCGGCCGCAAATCGCGGACACGCACGGCCTTGCCCTGGGAACGCGGCACCTCGCCGGGACTGAGCACCACCGTGCGGCAGGTGACGCCGACCCGCGACTTGATGTGATGCTCCACGTCCTTGGCGATGGCGGGATAATCCTCCACGCCGACGCCGGCCTTCGCTTCCACCTCGACGGTCATGGTATCCATGATCCCCTCGCGCTGGATGACCAACTGGTAGTGGGGCTCGATCCTCGGGCGGCCGATCAGCACCGCTTCCACCTGCGACGGATAGACGTTGACGCCGCGGATAATCAGCATGTCGTCGTTACGCCCGGTGACGCGCAGGATGCGCAGGTGGGTGCGGCCGCAGACGCAGGCCTCGTCGGTGAGGCGGGTGATGTCGCGGGTCCGGTAGCGAATCATCGGCTGGGCCCATTTGGCCAGCGTGGTGATGACCAACTCGCCCGACTCGCCCATGGGCAGGCGCTGGCCGGACTCCGGATCGATCACCTCGAACAGGAAGCAGTCTTCCCAGCCGTGCAAGCCGGCGCGGGCCTCCAGGCACTCGGCGGCGACGCCCGGTCCGATGATCTCCGACAGGCCGTAGAGGTCCACCGACTTGATCCCCAGGCGCTCGTCCAGTTCCTTGCGCATGGACTCGCTCCAGGGCTCGGCGCCGAAGATGCCGATCTCCAGCTTCGACTTGCGCAGGTCGGCGCCCTCCTTGTCCGCCACCTCGGCCAGGTTGAGCGCATAGGAAGGCGTGGCGCAGAGCACGCGCGAGCCGAAATCCTGGATCAGCACGATCTGGCGTTCGGTGAAGCCGCCCGAGGCCGGAGTCACGGTGCAGCCCAGCCGTTCCGCCCCGTAATGGGCGCCCAGGCCGCCGGTGAACAGGCCATAGCCATAGGCGTTGTGCACCATGTCGCCGGGGCGGGCGCCGGCCGCCGCCATGGAGCGGGCCATCAGGTTGGACCAGGTGTCCAGGTCCTCCCGGGTATACCCGACCACCGTCGGCTTGCCGGTGGTGCCCGACGAGGCATGGACGCGCGCCACCTGATCCTGGGGCACGGCGAACATGCCGAAGGGGTAGTTGTCACGCAGGTCGTCCTTGACCGTGAAGGGAAAGCGGGCGAAGTCGTCGAGGGACTCGATATCCTCCGGCTTCACCCCGGCGGCATCGAACTTCTTCCTGTAGAGGGGCACCTTGGCATAGGCATGGGCGGCGATCTTCTTCAGCTTTTCCAGTTGCAAAGTCGCCAGCTTGTCGCGCGGCATGGTCTCGATCTCGGGCGCGAACATATAGGTCGCCATCGGTCTTCCCCCTCGGCTGCGAGCGTGAGACCGGCGATTATGACCAAGCCGGGCGTCGGTGCAAGAGGCCTTCCCATCCCGCCGGCGGATGCTTAGACTTCAATTTCCATTCGAATCGTTCCAATCAAGGAGCCCCGGAATGTCCGATCCCGTCTACAAATACCATGTGTTCTGTTGCACCACCGCCCGCCCGCCAGGCGTCCCGCATCCGAGTTGCGGCCCGGCCGGTGCCATGGACCTGGCCGCCTATCTGAAGGACAAGGTGAAGGAAGTGGAGTTGGAGGGAGTGCGCATCAATCCCTCATCTTGCCTGGGCATGTGCGACCGCGGACCGGCCCTGGTGGTCTATCCCGAGGGCACCTGGTACTCGGTCAAGACCAAGGAAGACATGGACGAGATATTCGAAACCCACCTGAAGGGCGGCAGGAAGGTCGACCGACTCCTGATGGCGCTTTAGATTCCGCCCCCAGGAATCGCCGTTGCGGCGACATCGCGGCCGGGCTCGTCCCGGCCGCCCGCCGTCCGAGGGACTGCCGGAATGAGTCCCCCGTCACCGCTCGCCCGTCTATCATTTCCCTGGATTTCCAAGAGCCTGGATACCTTCCCTGGTGTCCAGAAGCCCGCCTACCCCCGAAATCTTGTTGCAGCCCGATGACCCTTCGGCTAGATTTAGCGCCACGCACCCGAGCAGACCACGTAATCTAGTGGCCAGGCGAGAATTCGCCGTCAGCGGGTATGAACGCCCACGGATGGGGCGGGCGTTCGGCGAGGTTGGGGTCATTGGATTAACGATAACATTGCGGGGGGCACCGTGCGGATTCAGCGCCTGTTTACTCGGGAAGGGGAATCCCCCTACCAGTCCTTCACGTTCAGGAACGCTTCCAGCGAGATCCGGAATCCGGACGGTTCGGTGGTTTTCCGCCTGGAATCCATGGAAGTGCCGGCCGGCTGGTCGCAAGTGGCCTGCGACGTGCTGGCCCAGAAGTACTTTCGCAAGGCCGGCGTGCCCGCCCGTCTGAAGCGCTATGAGGAACACGACGTCCCGTCCTGGCTGTGGCGCAGCCTGCCCGACGACAAGGCCTTGAAGGAACTGCCGGAAGCCGAGCGCTCGGGCTCCGAGACCACCGCCCGCCAAGTGTTCGACCGCATGGCCGGCACCTGGACCTACTGGGGCTGGAAGGGCGGCTATTTCGACACCGAGTCCGACGCCCAGGCCTATTTCGACGAGATGCGCTTCATGCTCTGCGGACAGATGGGCGCCCCCAATTCGCCGCAGTGGTTCAATACCGGCCTGCATTGGGCCTACGGCATCGACGGGCCGGCCCAGGGCCATTCCTACGTCGACTTCCGCACCGGCAAGCTGGTCAAGTCCCGTTCCGCCTACGAGCATCCCCAGCCGCACGCCTGTTTCATCCAGAGCATCGGTGACGACCTGGTGAACGAGGGCGGCATCATGGATCTTTGGGTCCGCGAGGCGCGGCTGTTCAAGTACGGTTCCGGCACCGGCACCAACTTCTCGTCCCTGCGCGGCGAGAACGAGCCTCTATCGGGCGGCGGCAAGTCGTCGGGCCTGATGAGCTTCCTGAAGATCGGCGACCGCGCGGCGGGTGCCATCAAGTCGGGCGGCACCACGCGCCGGGCCGCCAAGATGGTGATCGTCGACGTCGACCATCCGGACGTCGAGAACTTCATCAACTGGAAGGTCTACGAGGAACAGAAGGTCGCCGCCCTGGTGGCCGGGTCGGCGCTTTCCAACAAGCACCTCAACGCCATCATGGCCGCTTGCGGCGAGATGGCCGGCGACGACCGCTTCGATCCCAAGAAGAACAAGGCGCTGAAAAAGGCCGTCCTGGCCGCGCGCAAGTCGATGATTCCCGAAAACTACGTCCAGCGGGTGATCCATTTCGCCCGCCAGGGCTATACCGCCATCGACTTCCCGGTCTACAACACCGACTGGGATTCCGAGGCCTACCTCACGGTTTCCGGGCAGAATTCCAACAACACGGTGCGCCTGTCCAACGCCTTCCTGGACCGCGTCCAGCAGAACGGCGAGTGGGAACTGACCCGCCGCATCGACCGCAAGGTCGCCAAGAAGCTGCGGGCGCGCGACCTGTGGGACCGCATCGCCTACGCCGCCTGGGCCTGCGCCGACCCCGGCCTGCAGTTCGATACCACGATCAACGAGTGGCACACCTGTCCGGAGTCGGGACGGATCAACGCCTCCAATCCCTGCTCCGAGTACATGTTCCTGGACGACACGGCCTGCAACTTGGCCTCGCTCAACCTGATGACCTTTGCCGGCGAGGACGGGACCTTCAACGCCCAGTCCTTCGCCTACGCGGTCAGGCTTTGGACCATCGCGCTCGAAATCTCGGTGATGATGGCCCAGTTCCCGTCGGCCAAGATCGCCGAGCTGTCCTACCAGTACCGGACGCTGGGCCTGGGTTTCGCCAACATCGGCGGTTATCTCATGGCGGCCGGCATTCCCTACGATTCCGAGGAAGGGCGCGCCATCTGCGCCGCCATCTCGGCCCTGATGACCGGCGAGTCCTACGCCACGTCGGCGGAAATGGCGTCCGAATTGGGTGCCTTTCCCCATTACTGGACCAACCGCGACGCCATGCTGCGGGTGATCCGCAACCATCGCCGCGCCGCCCATGGCGAAAGCGATTCCTACGAGGGCCTGTCGGTGTTACCGGTGCCCCTGGACGCCGAATCCTGCCGCGATGCCAGCCTGACGGCGGCGGCGGCAGCCTCCTGGGACCGTGCCCTGGCTTTGGGCGAGGAACACGGGTTCCGCAACGCCCAGGTCACCGTGCTGGCCCCCACCGGCACCATCGGCCTGGTGATGGACTGCGACACCACCGGCATCGAGCCCGACTACGCCCTGGTCAAGTTCAAGAAGCTGGCCGGCGGCGGCTACTTCAAGATCATCAACCGCATGGTCCCCGAAGCCCTGCGGCGCCTGGGCTATGCCGCCATGCAGGTGGAGGAGATCGTCCGCTACGCGGTCGGCCACGGTACCCTGAAGGGGGCGCCGTCCGTCAGCCATGAGGCGTTGCGCGCCAAGGGCTTCACCCCCGAGGCGATCGCCGCGGTGGAGAAGGGGCTCAAGGACGCCTACGACATCAAGTTCGTCTTCAACAAGTGGACGTTGGGCGAGGAATTCTGCACCGAATCCCTCGGCATGTCGCGCGAGGACCTCGATGACGTCTCCTTCGACATGCTGGGCGCGCTCGGCTTTTCGAAGAAGGAGGTCGACGCCGCCAACACCTACGTCTGCGGCGCCATGACCCTGGAAGGCGCACCTTATCTGAAGAACGAACACCTGCCGGTGTTCGACTGCGCCAATCCCTGCGGCCGCCTGGGCAAGCGCTACCTGTCGGTGGAAAGCCACATCCGCATGATGGCGGCCGCGCAGCCCTTCGTCACGGGGGCCATCTCCAAGACCATCAACATGCCCAACGACGCATCGGTCGAGGACTGCAAGGATGCCTATCTGCTGTCCTGGCGCCTGGGCCTGAAGGCCAACGCCCTCTACCGCGACGGCTCCAAACTGTCGCAGCCGTTGCAGTCCTCCATCCTGGAGGGCGACGAGGAAGACCTGATCCAGGACCTGATCGAGGCCCCGGCCGGCCAGCGCGCCGAGATCCTTGCCCAGCAGGTGGTCGAACGGGTGATCGCGGCGCGCCGCAAGCAGCTTCCCGACCGCCGAAAGGGGTATACCCAGAAAGCGACCGTGGGCGGCCACAAGGTCTATTTGCGCACCGGCGAATACGAAGACGGGCACCTGGGCGAGATCTTCATCGACATGCACAAGGAAGGCGCCGCTTTCCGCAGCCTGATGAACAACTTCGCCATCGCCATTTCCATCGGTCTGCAGTACGGCGTGCCGCTGGAGGAATTCGTCGAGGCCTTCACCTTCACCCGCTTCGAGCCGGCGGGCATGGTGGAAGGCAACGAGACCATCAAGATGGCGACCTCGATCCTGGACTATATCTTCCGCGAACTGGCCGTTTCCTACCTGGGGCGCAACGATCTTGCCCATGTGGAGCCCAACGATCTGGTCTCTCCCGACGCGCTGGGGCGCAGCGAGAGGGAACGGGCGGCCGGCAATCCCAGCATGAACATGCTGGAGGAAGTGGTCGAGCGCATCGCCAGCCAGGGTTTCGTGCGAAGCAAGAAGCTTCTGGTCATCAAGGGCGGCTCGGGCGGCAAGGAGAAGATCGCCCAAGCTGTCGGCGTGGCCACCGCCGCCATGGGTGGCGGCCTGCAGATGGCGGTGGGCGGCGGAGGCCAGCACGTCTCCATTTCGCAAACCGTGGTGGCCAGCACCGACGGTTTCCTGGAGCAGGTGCGCGAAGCGCGCATGAAGGGCTACGAGGGCGATCCCTGCGGCGAATGCGGAAACTTCACCCTGGTGCGCAACGGCACCTGCCTGAAGTGCGTGACCTGCGGGTCGACCAGCGGTTGTTCCTGAAGGCGTGGTTCCTCCCAAGGCAAGACTGGGGCGGCTCCGGCCGCCCCTTTTTCTTGGGAGGAAGAAGGGATGCCCACCAAAACGCATCCGGCCCCTCGCGAGGGAGGGGCCGGGTTGGGAAAGCCGTCCGAAGCCGCAAGGTCAGATATAGTATTCCTTCGGCGCGGCGAAGCCGTTGAACGACGAGGCCGCGTAGACCGTGGTATAGGCCCCGGTCGCCAGCAGTTGCACCGCATCGCCCGTCTTCAGGTCGAGCGGCAGGGTGTAGGGCGTCTTTTCGTAGAGGATGTCGGCGCCATCGCAGGTGGGGCCCGCGATCACCACCGGGCCCTCGCGCCCGCCGTCGTGGGGCGTGCGGAAGCCGTACTTGATGGCCTCGTCCATGGTTTCGGCCAAGCCCCCGAACTTGCCCACGTCCAGGTAGATCCAGCGGGCCTCGTCGGGCGCGTTGGACTTGCGCGAGATCAACACCACCTCGGCATGGACCACCCCGGCCTCGGCGACGATGCCGCGGCCCGGTTCCATGATCATCTCGGGAATATTGTTGCCGAAGTGGCGGCGCATGGCCTGCATGATCGAGTCCGAGTAGGCGTCCAGCGGCGGCAGCCTGTCGTCGCGATAACGGGCCGGGAAGCCGCCCCCGATGTTCAGCATGCGCAGTTCCACCCCTTGCTCGCGCAGGTCGGTGAAGACCATGGCCGCACGGCCGATGGCGCCTTCCCACTGTTGGGGGTTGGTTTGCTGCGACCCGACATGGAACGACAGGCCGTAGGGGTCGAGCCCGAGGTCGCGGGCCTGAAGCATCAGATCGCGGGCCATGTCCAGCGAGCAGCCGAACTTGCGCGATAGCGGCCAGTCGGCACCGGCGTTTTCCACCAGGATGCGACAGTAGACCTTGGAACCCGGCGCCAACTCGGCCAGCTTCTTCAGTTCGTCCTCGCTGTCGAAGGCGAACAGGCGCACACCCAGTTCATGGGCCCGCGCGATGTCGCGCCGCTTCTTCACCGTGTGGCCGTAGGAGATGTCATCGGCCTTGGCCCCCGAGGCCAGACACATCTCGATCTCTTCCGCCCCGGCCGCATCGAAGCAGGAGCCGAGACCCACCAGGGTCTCCAGCACCGGCTGCGCCGGATTGGCCTTGACGGCGTAGTAGATGCGCACGCCCGGCAGGGCGCGGGCGAGGTTCTTGTACTTGGCGGCGACCACGTCCAGGTCGACGATCAGGCAGGGGGTCTCTGGACGTCGGTCGGCGATAAAACGTTCGATCTTCGGAGTCATCCCAGCGATGTCCCATACAAGCGGTTAGGGAAAGGAACCGCGCCCCGGAGGGCAGCTTGTACAGCGGCGGCTTGGTTAGGCCGCCCTCAGACTGGAATGGGGATTTTTGCGCCCGAGAATACAGATGTAGGCAAGCCGTTGGCGCGCCACCAAGTCGCGGGCGCGGGCCCCCATCCGGGCTTCCCCTCGGCTGATATCGGACGGCGACGCGCCGCGCAGCAGACTGACCATACCACCCTCCCATCGGGCAAACCGGCCGGATCGGGCCGGACCACTCCAACAGGACGCTTGGGCGTCGTTGCCTGGCCATCTGGCCTCATGGCTCGTGCGCTTGGCGTCGTAACGGCCCTTATACGGCATCCCGACGAAATGAAAAGAGAAAAATCGCGTCAACGGACCCGACCCGCCCCCGTCCGGCGGAAGGCCAACCGGAGGCGCCGCAGATCCATGCGCCCCCCCTTGGTTTCCAGGACGTAGCGGCCGGGCGGATAGTCGAGGACGAGAGTCCCGGTCGCCCCCCATCCGGCGGCCAGATCGACGAAGTTCCGGCCCTCGCCCGCCAGCCATTCGGCCAGAAGGTCTTCGGCACTTCGCCGATTCCCGTCCGACATCCGGAGGAAGAGCCGCGCCCGCTCCTTCTCCGCCCCGTAAAGGTCCTCGGCCTCGGGCGTCAGTTCCAAAAGATCGCTGTCCGGATGATGAAAATCGATCCGCATGCCGACGTGCTGCCAGGTTCTCGATTCCGCCATGCCCGATCTCCCGGTCCCCCGTTGGATCTTCCGCCCTTGACTATCGTTCGCGGGGGACGACCGACGCAACCCCGGTCCGGAACCGGAAGGCACCCTTTGCCCTTGGACAGGGGGCGGAGTATTCTCCGGACGCGGAGGACAGGGGGCAATCATGCGCGGCGGAGTGATCGGACTTGTGATCGGTGCGGTAATCGGCATCGTGGTCGGCGTTACCGTGGTGGCGCCTCGCAGCCTCCAACGACAACCCGAGCCGGCCGGCAAGGAAGCCGCCGCCCCCAGAACGGAACCGCCGGTCGAATTCGCCGCCAAGTCGGAGCCGCCCCCGCCCGCCAAGCCGGGGGCCGTCCAGTGGCGCCTGGCCAGCGCCTACGCCACCGCCCTGCCGCAACTGGGCCCGTTGGTCCAACGTCTGGACAAGAATCTCTGGCGCGTTTCCGACGGAACCTTCGGCATCAAGTTCCACGAGCCGGGCGTCCTGGTGGGCTCGGAAGAGATGTTCGATGCCGTCGCAACCGGTAAGGTGGATGCGGTTTTCGCCTCGCCCTCCCAGTGGAGCGCCCGCATTCCCGCCCTGCAGATCTTCGGCGGCGTTCCCTTCGGGCCGGACGGGCCCGAACTCCTGGCTTGGTACGAGTTCGGCGGGGGGCGGCAGTTCCATCAGGATGCCTACGCCAAGCACAATCTCTTCGCCCTACCCTGCGGCATCACCGGAGCCGAGGGGGGCGGCTGGACCCGACGTCAGATAAGGTCCTTGGCCGACCTTCAGGGCTTGCGCCTGGCGGCCGTCGGCCTACCGGCCAGGGTCCTGGCCCGCGTGGGCGCCGACCCGAAGCCCCTGCGCGGCGCCGACATCTTCGCCGCGCTCGATTCCAGCGAATTGGACGGGGTGGGCTTTTCGACGCCGGCCATCGACGCCAAGGCTGGGTTCCGCCGACAGCTCCGGCATTATCACTTCCCCGCCTGGCACCGACCGGCGGGGTTCCATGACTTGGCGATCAACCTGGATCGCTGGAAGGCCCTTTCCGCCACGCAGAGGCTACAGGTCGAAACGGTTTGCGGCGATAACCTGCGCTTCGGGCTGGCCGAAGGGGAAGCCGCGCAGTTTCCGGCCCTGAAGGAAATGCAAGCCAAGAACGTCAAGCTGCACCACTGGCCGGCCGAGGTTCTGGGCGCGTTGCGCAAGGCTTGGAAGCAAGTGGCAACGGAGGAAACCGGGGCCGACCCCCTGTTCCACGAAACTTGGCAGTCGCTCGACGAATTCCGCGAGGACCATGCCATCTGGCGGGAATTGGGCTACCTGGCGCCGGAGTGATACGGAATCCGACTGATCGGTTCAGCCGGAGATGGCATGATCGCCCATCAGGCAGCCTTGTCCAACGTATCGTGGGGAAGGGTTCCCATCTTGGCCAGAAGGTATTCCAGATCCGAGGCCTCGAAAGTCACCCCCAGGTCGCCGTACTGGGTGAGGATGCGCTCGATCATGCGGCGCGAATAGCGCTCGCGGTCGTTCTCGCCGCCATCCATGCGAATCTCGCGCGCCACGTCGATGGCGGCACGCACCGCCGGCAGGAAGGTGGGGGGCAGCCCGCTCCGGTCGAAGATCGCCTTCAGTCCCAGACGGCCCGAATCGTGGAGCAACTGGCGCACGTTGACCAAAGGCAGACGGACCAGTTCGGCCATCGCGGCCTCGAAAAATCGCAAATCGCCCATGCAGAGCGCGCGCAGCACCAGGGAAGGCGTCAGGCGGCCGTTCTCCCGGATCTGGCGGACCATGCGCTCGACGTCACCCTGGTCGGATTCGGTGGATAGCGTCACGGTGGCCCGCTCGCGAGTCTGCAACAGCAAGTCCGAAGCCAGGTCGGCCGGCATATCCTGCTTGGCGATGAGTTGTTCGCGCATCTTTTCGGAGACCACGGCGACCAAGCGTTCGATGACGGTCACCGGCAGCCTGGACCGGTTGACCATGGCGGCCTGTACCATTTCCCGGTCGCCAAGGGTGGAAATCACCGTTTGCAGCGATTGTTCGGTGATCGACGCGCCCTGGTTCGCCACCAAGGTGGAAACCACCCTCTCGTCGCGGCTCTCGACGAGGGCGCCGGAAACGGTCTCCGAAATGTGGGCACGGGTGGCGATGGCTACCTGGGCGATGATCTCCCGGTCTTTGATGATCTCGATCAGGTCGTCGTCGGTCAGCACGTCCGAAAACTGCAACACCGGCAAGGCCACCGAAGCCACGTCGCGGGCCAACGCCAGGGCCACATCGTGCGGCATGGCCGGATTCTGCTTGAGATTCTGGGCCAGGGCCTCGCGGACGCGCACCTCGGCGTCGCGCACCAGCAGGCGGAAGATTTCCTCCGCCAGGGCCCGCTCGGACGGACTCAGCCGACCGGAACCGAAGTCGGTAGCGATTTTCGCCGCGGTCTCGGCCCGATTCGCTCCGGACGGATTGGAGAGGAGCTTTCTGACATCCTCTTCCGACAACGTCGCCCGCGTCATCGCATTCCTTCCCTCGCTCCCAGAAGGGGGCGGTCCACTCCAAGAATGGCAATATAGCCTTGATGACTCCTCAAGACCATAGCGACGTTGCGGGCAACTTTTCGTGCCCGTCATCCGCCACTCTGCGGCCACATTCCTTTTCCACTCTCGGGGAGTTGCATGGGGACGCGTAAAGCCTTAATAATGCGCCCCACTCTGTCCTGAGAGCCTTCGGCTTACCTTACCCGGTTTGAGGAGAAACGAAATATGAAGAAGCTTGGTTTCCTGGCCGTCGCCGCCGCCCTGACGCTTGTCGGCGGTTCCGCCTTCGCGGGCGACGCCGCCAACGGCGAAAAGGTGTTCAAGAAGTGCCTGGCCTGCCATTCCATCGACAAGGACGGCAAGAACAAGGTCGGCCCGAAGCTGTTCGGCGTCATGGGCCGCGCGGCCGGCACCGTCGAAGGTTTCAAGTACGGCGCGGGCGTCAGCGGCGCCGCGGCCAAGATCGGCGCCTGGGATGCCGCCAAGGTCGACGAGTACCTGGCCGATCCGACCGCCTACCTGAAGAAGGTCTCCGGCGACGCCAACGCCAAGAGCAACATGGCGTTCAAGCTGCCGGACGCCAAGGAGCGCGGCGACGTCGCCGCCTACCTGGCGACCCAGAAGTAAGGCCTCTTTTCCGCCTTTTTCGACGACGCCCCGTCGCCTCCCGCGGCGGGGCGTCCGCTTTTCCGGCTCGCCATCCGCGGCCCGGCGCGGTTAGGATGGCACCGCCACATCGCTTCAACCGGACACGGGCCGCAGCACCATGGATCTCAAGGACCACATTCGCTCCATCCCCGACTTTCCCAAGCCGGGCATCCTTTTCTACGACGTCTCCACCCTGCTCGCCCACGAGGACGCCTGGCAGGTGGCCATGGGCCGCATGGCCAAGGCGGTGCGCGCCTGGCATCCCGACATCCTGGCCGGCATCGAATCCCGCGGCTTCCTGGTGGCGGCGCCGCTGGCGCTCAAGCTCGGCTGCGGCTTCGTGATGATCCGCAAGAAGGGCAAGCTGCCCGGCGAGACCGTCCGCCACACCTACGACCTGGAATACGGGAGCGACACCATCGAGGTCCAGAAGGACGCCATCAAGCCCGGCCAGCGCGTCGTGGTCCTGGATGACCTGCTGGCGACCGGCGGCACCCTGGCGGCATCGATCAAGCTGCTGCGCGAGGTGGGCGGCAACGTCACCGGGGCGGCCTCGATCATCGAACTGGCCTTCCTGAACGGCCGCGCCAAACTGGACGTGCCCTTCGCTTCCCTGATGTCCTACGACGAATAACCCAAGGCCAGCCGCGCCACCTTCTTCATCAGGGTCGGCAAGGCATGGTCCGACAAGCGATCGGGCGGGCACCACAGCCCGCCCGGTTCCGTTCGGGCCGGAACTTGGGCGGCCAGCACCGTCAGGTCCAGGTGGAAGTGAGTGAAAGTGTGGCGCAGCCGCCCATGGACTTCCCGCCAGTCCGCGGGCAAGGGGGCGGCGGCGCGAGCGGCGGCGATGGTCCAGGGCTCTTCCCGCCACTCGCCGGTGGGGAATCCGGCCATGCCGCCCAGCAATCCTTCGGGCGGACGCCGTTGCACCAATACCGCGCCGTCCCCGGCCCGTACCATCCAATAGACCACGCCGTGACGGGTCGGCTTGGGCTTGCGGGGGGACCGGGCCGGATATGATTCCGGATTGCCCTCCGCCCGCGCTTTGCAGGCCTTGCACCAAGGACAGGCATCGCAATCCGGAGAGCGGGGTCGGCAGACCGTGGCCCCCAGGTCCATCAGGGCCTGGGCGAAATCGCCCGGCCGGTCGGCCGGCACCAGGGCACGAGCAAGCGCCTCGACGGCTGCCGACGCGACCAGCCGGCCGATCACCCGCTTGACGTTGCCGTCGATGGCCGCGGCCGCACGCCCAAAGGCGATGGCGGCGATGGCCCCCGCAGTGTAGGTCCCGACGCCGGGCAGCCGCCGCAGCTCCTCCTCGGTATCGGGAAAACGGCCGCCCGCCGCCGCCACTTCCCGGGCGCAGCGATGCAGATGGCGGCCCCGGGCGTAGTAGCCCAAGCCCTGCCAGGCATGCAGGACATCGTCCAGAGGCGCGGCGGCCAGGGCCTCGACGGTCGGCCAGCGCCTCAGGAAGGCCTCGTAGTAGGGGCCGACGGTGGCCACCGTGGTCTGCTGGAGCATGATTTCGGACAGCCAAACCCGATAGGGATCGGGAGTCTCGCCGGGCAGGGCGCGCCAAGGCAGGCGCCGACGATGGCGGTCGTACCAGGCGAGCAAGGCGGAGGTGAGTTGCCGGGGCGTCATGGGGCGCGTAGCATAGGGCCATGAGCAAGGATGGCCAATCCCGACGCCATGGCGGCCCCCGTGCCTTGGGCGAGGCGGTCCTGCGCGTCGCTCGCCCTTTGTTCCGCGAGCGCGGAATGTCCGACGGCGCCGTCGCCGCCGACTGGCCGCAAATCGTCGGGCCGGAGCTGGCCCGCCATACCTTGCCGGAACGCATCTCCTATCCACCCCACGACGGCACCGGCGGGACCTTGACGCTACGTATCGATTCCGGAAGCTTCGCCACCGAGTTGCAGCACCTGCTGCCGCTGCTGATCGAGAGGATCAACGGCTACTTCGGCTACCGGGCGGTGGGCCGGGTGAAGCTGCTGCAGGGTCCCCTGCCTTCCCGCCCCGTCCCGCCCCGCCCGCCCGTTCTCCGCCCTTTGGAACCGGAGGAGGAGGAAGCCCTCGCCCGCAGCATCGCCGGCATTGCCGATCCCGAATTGCGAGCCAGCCTGGAAAAGCTGGGACGTGCCATTCTGGGACGCCCTGCCTCATAAATCTGGTAGCGAGGGCGCGGCGGATACGCTAGATTCCGGGGCACGTGGCGAGGGAGACTCCCATGCGAAAAGCTTTGCAGGCAAGTCTGGCGGCGATCGTGGCTTTGGGCTTGGCCGCTTGCGAGACCAACGGAACGGCGCGCGGCGGCCTGTTCGGGGGCTGCGACACCGGGACGGCGCGCGGAATCGAAGCGGAGGTCTGGGAGAAGGCCGACGTCGCCGCCATCCGCATCCGCCAAGGCAATTTCTCGCCCATGGTCGTCCATGCAGCGAAAGGGCGGCCGACCATTCTGCGGATCGTCAATGGCGACGACGAATTCCATACCTTCAAGGCCCCCGAGTTCTTCCGCAACATCTCCATCGCCAAGGTGACCCGCGGCACCGACGAGGATGGACCGGGCTGCCACAGCCTGCTGACCATCCCGGCCCAGAGGACGGTGGAAATTCATTTCGTTCCCCTGAACGACGGCCACTACGAATTCCAGGACGACTTGATCCCCCTGGTCTTCTCGGGCGGGAGCGTCGGAATCGTCAACGTGCGTTGATCCCTGCCTTCCCTCGGGTATAGAATTCGGGATCGAACGAGGGGGAAGCCGTTTTCGCGTAGGAGAATGTCGATGCACAAGGGTCTGACTTTGGCCGCCTTGGTTGCCGCGTCCGTCGTAACCGGCGCTTGCAGCGGTCCTTACCTGGAACTGCTTGTCACCCACGGCTGGACCGTGGATGGCGATTTCGAACGCGCGCGCGCGGCGAAGGCGCCCGAAGGCTCGTTCAACGAACATCTGCGGGTCAAGTACTTGGCCCTGGCCGATCTTGAGCGCGCCGAATACGACTGGATGGATGCCGCCTACTTCGCCCGCAACGCCGGCCGGGCCGGCAAGGGCGAATTGGTGCTGCCCGCCCTTCCGGTCGACGACGCCTTCTGGGAACCCAATCCGGCCGTGCCCGAGCTGACCAAGGCGCGGGGGGAACTGCTGTCGGCATTGAATGGCGGCGGCCGCGAGAAATTCCCCGACTTGGCTTCCACCGCCCAGACCATGTTCGACTGCTGGGTTCAGGAGCAGGAGGAAAACTGGCAGTTCGACGAGATCGCGGCCTGCCGGAAGGGCTTCGAGGATGCGATGGCCGCCATGCGCAAGCCGGCCGAGCCGCCGAAGAAGGCGGCCGAGCCCGTCGAGCCGCCGGCCCAGGACTATTTGGTGTTCTTCGATTTCGACAAGGCCAACGTCCGCGAGGATGCGGCGAGCATCCTGGACAAGATGATGAAGGCCCGCGAGGCCCTCGGCCTCAAGGCCATGGCCCTGATCGGCCACGCCGACCGGGCGGGCGCCGACGCCTACAACCAGAGGCTCTCGGAACGCCGCGCGGCTTCGATCAAGAACTGGCTGACCGCCAAGGGCGTTCCTGCCGCCAACATGACCACCGTCGGCAAGGGTGAGGCCGATCCGCGGGTCAAGACTCCGGACGGCGTGCGCGAACAGGAAAACCGCCGCGTGGAAATCCATCTCAAGTAAGGATTTTTCGGCCGTGTGCGAATGGAACCGGGAGGCCGCAGGGTCTCCCGGTTTTTCTTTATGCCGACACCTCGGCGATGGCGCGGTTGAAGGCCTTGACGGCGGCGGCGGGGCCGTCCGGATGATTCCAGACCCCGGCCACCGCGGCCAGGAAGTCGGCGCCGGCCGCCACCAAGGGCCGACAATTCTCCACCGTGATGCCCCCGATGGCGACGCAAGGCACCACCATCATCGAACTCCACCATTCGAGGATTTCGGGCTCGGCCCGATGCTTCGGCACCTTGGTGCCGGTGGGGTGGAAGGCGCCGAAGGCCACGTAGTCGGCGCCGGCTTCGGCCGCCTCCATGGCCAGATGGCGCGAATCGTGGCAGGTGACGCCGACGATGGCGTCGGCCCCCATGACGCGCCTCGCCTCGCGGCAAGCGGTGTCCTCCTGGCCGACATGGACTCCGTCGCATCCCGTGGCCTTGGCCAAGTCGGGCCGGTCGTTGAGCAGGAACGCGACATCGCGCCCCTGCGCCACCGGCCGCAGGCGATCCACCGCGCGACGCACCACGTCGTCCGGCGCGTCCTTCAGCCGCAACTGCAGGCAAGCCACGTCTCCCGCATCCAGCGCCGCCGCCAGCACCGGCGCGAAGGCCCCCGGATCGAGGGTCGGCGGAGTGATCAGGTAGAGGCGGCAGGCGGGGTGGGTCATATCGCTTGGGGGAAGTGGAGGAGGACCGTCTCGGTTGTTCGGACGGCTTGGCGGCGAAGTCAAGGCGTCTTCCTGCTGCCGATCATGGCGCTAAAATCCCATCGATGTAAAACCCTTCTTGTTGCCGTTCAGCCGCGGAGCCGTCCGGCCGTCTACGTGCCCGTCGACCGACATAACCTTGACGTCGGCGCGCCGGGCCCGTAGTAGCAACGGGTTCAAGGATGGGAGCAGCCCAATGGCCCAGCAGAGACTCGGTCCGCAACACGAACATTTGCGCGAGCATGCCGTCCACAGCAACGCCTGGCCCTTCGCCGAGGCGCGCGAGGTGCTGAAATCCTTGGCTGGCAGGACGCCGGACAAGGGCTACGTGCTGTTCGAAACCGGCTACGGACCGTCCGGCCTGCCGCACATCGGCACTTTCGGCGAGGTGGCGAGAACGTCCATGGTGCGGCACGCGTTCTCGCTGCTGTCCGACATCCCGACCCGGCTGTTCGCCTTCTCGGACGACATGGACGGCCTGCGCAAGGTACCCGACAACGTCCCCAACCAGGAAATGGTCGCCCGGCATCTGGGCAAGCCGTTGACCGCCATCCCCGATCCCTTCGGCACCCACGAGAGCTTCGGACATCACAACAACGCCCGTTTGCGCTCCTTCCTGGATACCTTCGGCTTCGAGTACGAGTTCCAGAGCGCCACCGAGTGCTACCGCGCCGGACGTTTCGACGCCATGCTGCGCCGGGTGCTGGAACGCTACGACGCGGTGATCGACGTCGTCCTGCCCACGCTGGGGCCGGAACGCCGCGCCACCTACAGCCCCTTCCTGCCCGTCTGCCCCAAGACCGGTCGCGTTCTGCAGGTCCCGGTGGTCGAGCGCGACGTGGCGGCAGGGACCATCGTCTACCGGAACGAGGACGGCTCCACGGTCGAGACCCCGGTCACCGGCGGCGCCTGCAAGCTGCAATGGAAGTGCGACTGGGCCATGCGCTGGGCGGCGCTCGGCGTCGACTACGAGATGTCGGGCAAGGACCTGATCGACTCGGTCAAGCTGTCGGGGCGCATATGCCGCATCCTGGGGGAAAGGCCGCCGGTCGGCTTCACCTACGAACTGTTTCTCGACGACCGGGGAGAGAAGATCTCCAAGTCCAAGGGCAACGGCTTGGCGGTGGAAGAATGGCTGCGCTATGCCCCGCCCGAAAGCCTGGCCCTCTACATGTACAACAAGCCGAAGACCGCCAAGCGGCTGTTCTTCGACGTCATCCCGCGCACCGTGGACGAGTACCTGAGCCATTTGTCCGCCTTCCCCGGTTCCGAGGACGCCAAGCGGCTGGACAATCCGGTCTGGCACATCCATCGCGGCGAGCCGCCCGTGGAGGACAGCCAGTTGAGCTACGGCATCCTGCTCAACCTGGCGTCGGTTTGCCATACCGAGGACAAGGCGGTGCTCTGGCATTTCATTTCGCGGACCCGCCCCGACGCCAGCCCGGCCACCCATCCGATCCTGGACAAGCTGGTGGAATACGCCATCACCTACTATCGGGATTTCGTCAAACCGGCCAAGAAGTACCGGGCGCCCACGGACGACGAGCGCAAGGCGTTGGAGGACCTGGCGGCGTCGTTGCGCGCCCTGCCCGCCGGGGCTTCCGCCGAAGACGCCCAGAACGCCGTCTATGAAGTCGGCAAGGCCCATCCCGGATTCGGCGACCTCAAGGCCTGGTTCCAGGCGCTCTACGAGGTCCTGCTGGGCCAAGCCACGGGGCCGCGCATGGGGTCCTTCATCGCCCTTTACGGCCGCGACGAGACGGTGGCCCTGATCGGCAAGGCCCTGGCCGGCGAGGATCTGGCCGGGACCTGACCTAACGCGCCTGGTGCGCAAAGGCGAAATAGAGTTCGCGCGCCCGCTCGTAAACGGGCCCGATGTTCAGTGCCCGGGCCTCGATCCTGGTGCAGGGTTGGACCTTGGCGTAGTTCCCGGTGGCGAACAGTTCGTCGGCGGTCAGAACCTCGTCGTAGAGGATCGCCCGCTCGATCACCTCGAAACCATCCTTGCGCAGCAGCCGGATGACCCTTTGCCGGGTGATGCCGTTGAGAAATGTCCCGTTGGGCGCCGGGGTATGGACCACTCCGCCGCGCACCAGGAACAGGTTGGTATAGGCGAACTCGGCCACGTTGCCGCAGGGATCGAGGACCACCGCCGTGTCGAAGCCCTTGCCGGCGGCCTCGCGGCCGATGCGCGCGATATTGGGATAGAGGCAGGAGGCCTTGGCCTCGGTCGGAGCCATGTCGCGGGCCGGCCGGCGGAAACTGGACAAGCAGGCGCTGAAGCCGTCGGCGGCGGGCAACGGCGCCTCATGGACCGTGAGAACGAAGCGCGTGGTCGCCGGGTCTGGCCAGACGAACCCCCCTTCGGCGTAAAACATGGGACAGATGTAAAGGTCGGCATCGGCCGCGAAGCGGTGCACGCCGTCCCAGGCGATATCCTCGATCTCGGCCGCCGTCAGCATGGGCATCATGCCCAGGACGTGGGCCGAAGCCACCACCCGGGCGCAATGGAGACGCAGGTCGGGCACCACCCCGTCAAAGGCCCGCGCGCCGTCGAAGACCACCGACGACAGCCAGACCGCATGGTGCCGGGGACCCATGAGCAAGGGATTGCCGTGCCGCCACTGCCCATCCACATAAGCCAGGGTCTTGCCCGCGACTCCCCTCGCCATGATCCGCCTCCCTGTTCCCTGGAGAAGGGACAGGATAGCATCCGAAAGGCAAAACCGGAAAGACCGCTATTGGCTGGCCCAGATGACCCGGGCGATCCAGTCGACTTCGTCCACCGACAGGACGCGGTCTTCGTGGGCGCGGTTGAGCGACAGAAGCTCGATGCGCTTGATCGAACGGCGCAGCAGTTCCTTCACCAGCACTTCGCCCTCGCGGGTCTTGACCACCACCCGGTCACCCTTGCGGATGCTCGCCGAGGGCGCGACGATGACGATGTCGCCGTCGCGAAAGACCGGCTGCATGCTGTCGCCGCTGATCTCCAGGGCGTAGGCGTGCGGGTCGGCCAGATCGGGGAAGGGAATCTCGTCCCAGCCGCCGCCCGCCGGATAGCCGGCGTCGTCGAAATAGCCGGAATTGCCGGCTTGGGCGAAGCCGATCAACGGGATGTTCTTGTAGACCGCCGCACTGTCCGCTTCCCCGATGAAGGAAACGAATTCCCCAAGGGTGGTTTCGGTCGAGGTCAGGATTTTGGCGACACTTTCCGTGCTGGGCCAGCGCAGCTTGCCTTCGCGGGTGATGCGTTTGCTCTTGTTGAAAGTGGTCGGATCGAGGCCGGCGCGGCGGGCCAAGCCGGAGGCGGTAAGGCCCTTTTCCTGGGCCAGCCGGTCGATGGCACGCCAGATTTGCGAGTGCTTGAGCATGGGAACAGGGTCTTACAAATCGGGCGGGGGGTCAGTAGGAACTTTTTGCTACAATCGTCTTGACACATAGAGAACATCGGGTAGATTGATCGTGTTCGCGCGATGTTCCTTAAAAAGGCTGTGGCAGGAGGATATCGATGACTACGTTCCGACATATATATAAGCCGTACTTTGAAATTAGGCAGGAACCCTTTGCCGATGGCGAGGAGGCTTGGTTCTGGTACGCTCGTTGCCAACGGGCACGAAACGAGGGCGCGCGCTTTCGGGATGCAGTCCGCAAGGATTCCCGTCCGTGCGATCCCGACGATATCTACCGCTACGTCATGACCATGGTCCGCGACGGCGATCTCCACCGGGAGCATTTGCGGGTCATGGCCATGTTCGGCCTGAAGGACCGGGCACCGGACGGACGGGAGGAGGAAGAGGCCCGCGAGGCCCGTCTGTGGGATGAGGCCATGGCACGCCTTGACGGCAAGCTACGGGACAAGGGAATGGTCCAGTGATACCGGACAACCCTCGAATCGACTCGCTCGCCCTGGTGGTCTTCGCCGGCCAGGCCGATTTGAAGGGTTTGCGGCTGCTGCGGCCCGGCTTCCGGCACTGCTTCGTGGTTCTGCGACGGCAGGGACACTGGGTCGTCTACAACCCCTTGAGCCACTGGACCGAGATTCAGGTTCTGGCCGACCGGCCGGCGGCGGATCTGGCCTGCTGGTTCGCCGAGAAGGGCTACCGAGTGGTTCCCGCCCCGGCCGGCGAAGCCCCGCGAATTCCAGCCCCTTGGCGACCTTATACCTGCGTCGAGGCGGTAAAGAGAGCGCTGGGTCTCAGGGCCCCCTGGGTCTTCACGCCCTGGCAGTTGTACAAGCGACTCTGCGGGCGGTGACGATTGCTCTAGCGCACGATCAGGCAGGGACAGGGCGCCAACTGGGAAAGCTGGAGCGATACGCTGCCTAGCAGCAGGCCTCTCATCACTCCCAGGCCCCGGCTGCCGAATACAAGAAGATCCGGCCTTTCGCTCGCCGCGATCTCGATGATGGATTCCACGGCATCGCCATGTCCGGCGATGGTGCGGACCTCCGCCATTCCCTCGGCCAGGGCCCGCGTCCGGGCGTGGTTGAGAACGATCTCGGCCAGTTCGTCGTCGAACTCGCGGCTATGGCCGACGTGCTCCCGTGCCCGGTCCAGCCAGCCCGGAACCCCGGTAAGCAGAGGGTGCGGCGGTCCCGCTTCGCCGGCATCGTGTTCACCCCGCCGCCAAGCGTGTAGGGCCGCGGCCATCGCCGGTTCGATGACCATGGCGACGGTCAGCGCCGCACGGAGAGTGTGGGCCAGACGGGCCGCCGTCTCTACGGCCCGATTGCCGGCCTCGGAACCTTCGGTCGCCACCAGGATGGTCTTGAACATCGCCGCTCCCTTTCGTTTTGGGCGCCATTTCTACCGTGGTCCGATGACAGGACAATGACGCTCCGCGCGCCGCCCCATTGTCGCAAAAGCTTCATTTGCCTAAGGAATCCCGCTCGTGACAAAGGGGGCCAGGCTGGAAGCGAGGAGAGTCTCCCCATGACGACCGCCATTCTGCGTAGCGCCATCGAATCCACTCCCGCCGCCACGGCACGCGGCATGCTGGAAAGGCTGTTCACCCTCTGGTTCTCCCGCTTGGTCTATACCCAGATCTGGGAGGACCCGGCGGTCGACCTGACGGCGCTCCGCCTGGAGCCGACTTCGCGGGTGGTGACCATCGCCTCCGGCGGCTGCAACCTGCTCAACTACCTGCTGGCAAATCCGGCCGAGATCGTTGCCGTCGACCTCAACCCCGCCCATCTGGCGCTGACCCGGCTTAAGGTGGCGGCGCTAAGCCACACTCCGGACCACGCAGGGTTCTTCCGCTTCTTCGGGCAGGCCTGCGACCCGGCCAACCGCGACCTCTACTTCTCCACCCTGCGTCCCCATCTGGATGCGGACACCCGTGCGTGGTGGGAGACGCGCACCCTCACCGGACGGCCGCGCATCGACTACTTCTCGTCCGACTTCTATCGCCACGGGCTCCTTGGCGGCTTCATCGGCTTTTTGCATTTCGCCGCCCGCGCCATGGGCCGCAATCCGGCGCACCTGTTGACCGCCGCCGATGTGGAAGAACAGGCCCGCATCTTCGATGCCACCTTCGGTCCGCTGTTCGACAACCCCCTGGTGCGTGCCGTAACCAAGCTGCCGGTGCTGTTCTACCACCTGGGAATCCCGCCGGCCCAGTTCGACGCCATGCATCGGGATGCGGCGGGCGACATGGCGGCGACCATGCGCGAGCGGGTGCGGCGGCTGGCCTGCGACTTTCCCATCGGCGAGAACTATTTCGCCTGGCAGGCCTTCGGCCGCCGCTACGACCACGAAGCCATGCGCGCCGTTCCCGACTACCTGCGCCCCGAGAATTTCGCCCTGCTGCGCGAGCGGGCGGGGCGCATCGATACGCGTCTGGGATCGATGACCGATTTCCTGGCGGCGCAGCCGGTGGCCAGTGTCGACCGGGTGGTGCTGCTGGACGCCCAGGATTGGATGACCCCGGCCCAGATGACCGCGCTGTGGCGCGAGATCGGACGCACGGCCCGGCCCGGCGCGCGGGCGATCTTCCGTACCGCCGGTTCGGCCTCGCCGCTGGAGGCCGCCCTCCCCGCGGAGGTGCTGGCGCCCTGGCACTACGAGGACGGCCTGAGCAAGGCCCTCTTCGCCCAGGATCGCTCGGCCATCTACGGGGGCTTCCATCTCTACGTCCTCAAGTGATCCCATGACGGCCGACGCCTTCGTCCGCATGGACCGGATGTACCGCCATCAGCGGCACATCTACGACTTGACGCGGAAGTACTACCTGTTCGGCCGCGACGATCTGATCCGGACCCTGGACCCGCCCCCGGGCGCCCGCATCCTGGAAATCGGCTGCGGCACCGGGCGCAATCTGGTGGCCCTGGCGCGACGCTATCCCGATGCCCACCTGTTCGGCCTGGACGCATCCGGCGAGATGCTGAAGTCGGCGGCGACGACGGTGGCGGCGGCCGGACTGGAGGCGCGCGTGCGCCTGGCGCGCGGCCTGGCCCAAGACTTCGATTCGCAAGCCGGCTTCGGGGAACCCGGCGGCTTCGACGTCGTGGTGCTTTCCTACGTGCTGTCCATGATCCCCGACTGGCCGGGCGCCGTTCGCCGGGCCATCGAACTGGCCCGGCCGGAAGGGTTGGTCGCCGTAGTCGATTTCGACGACCAGAGGGGCTGGCCCGGGTGGTTCCGCAAGGGCCTTCAGGCTTGGCTGGCCCGCTTCCATGTCACGCCGCAGCCCGAAGCCGTCGGCCATTTCGCCGCCCTGGCCGAAGCCGGGCTCGGGCATTTGCGCATCGACAGGGTGCTGGGCGGCTACGCTTATCGCCTGCGCTTTCGCACCGCTCCCCTCACAGGGACATGAGGAACTTCCAATCCAGGATCTTCCGCAGGTCGCGGCGATCCAGGATGACGTCCAGACGGTCGCCCTCGCGGTCGGCGAAGGCGATCTTGAGGGCGAGGCCCTCCTTGCGGATGTCCACGTCGGTGAAGACCCGTTCCTCGGGGTCAAAGGCGGTATGGAACACGATCTTCGCCTTCACGGACCAACCTCCTTCAGCAACGACGTTGGTCATAGATATTGGAATATTTCAGACAGGCAAGAGGAAACGCGGCAACACATATAAATGTAACATTTCTGTCACCAAGTCGTCATGAAATAATGCGCACCTCGTTCGTGACATACATTCCATTTTTCTATAACAAATTACCTCACCAGTGCCGTATAATCGGCGTTTATCGTTGAAAGAAACCCCGTGGCGGATTGGGGCCACAAAGGAGCAAGGCCATGGACTTTCTGAAGGTCCTCATGCAACGCAATATCCTGATCGGCCTGGCTGTCGGCCTGGGCGTGACGGTTGTGGCGCCCATCGCCCTGCCGATCGCGGTCCGGGTCGGGAAGCCTTTCGCCAAGGCCGCCGTCAAGTCGGTCATCACTCTCTACGAGAAGGGCCGCGAGACCATCGCCGAGATGGGCGAGGTCGCCGAGGATATCGTCGCCGAGGCCCGGGCCGAACTGGCCGAGGAGGTGGTGGCGGAGGAGGCTGCGATCATGGGCGCGACTGCGGCATCCGTCGAGGAAGCGGAAGAGGTCGAACCGGCGCCCAAGCCGCGCAAGCCGGCGCGGCGGCGGGCAGCCCAGGGGGCCTGAGGTGGAACCCGGCTACCTCTGTCACCGTGCCCTGGGCCGGACCCGCGTCCGGATTCCGGAACGGCGGCGCGATTCGGACTATTTCGAGCGCGTCGCCCGCGTCCTGGCCGCCTGTCCCGGCATCGAGGCGGTGGAGGCCAATGCGCTGACGGCCAGTCTTCTGGTCTCTCATGCCGGCGACGTTGAAGCGCTGGCCCGCCTGGCCCGCGACCGGGACCTGTTCGACCTGCGGTCGGGCCCCATCCCCGCCAAGACGCTCACCGACAGCGTGGGAAAGGGCGGGGCGGCGGTTAGCCGAGCGCTCGGCCAATGGACCGGCGGCCAGGCCGATCTGGCGGTCGTCGCCTTCCTGTTCTTCGTCACCTTGGGGGTGGCGCAGGTATTCCGCGGCCGGGTGGCGATTCCAGCCATCACCGCCTTCTGGTACGCCGCGAGCGTCGTTCTGATGTCACGAAAAGCCGGTAAGTAGTTTCCGCGCATCCGCAAGGGGCGGGTGCGATACTGGGCGAGGAGAAGAACCATGAGCGAGCAGGAGAAGCGGCGGCCCAAGGCCGCCCCCGAGGTCGAAGCCATCGACGAAGCTCCCAAGGCCGGCAAGAAGAACGGCGGCAAGGCCGCCGCCGACCTGGACGGCGCCGGAGCGGCGGTGAAGAACGGCATCGTGCGCGGCCTGCGCGGCATCGAGGAGGTCGAGGCCGAGATCGTCTCCCTGGTGCGCAGCACGGTTTCCGGCGCGCTCAGCGTCGGCGGCACGGTGGCCGGCGAGACGGTCGGCGTGGTCCGCCAAGTGGTGGGCGGCGCCCTGGCGGCGGTCGAGGAAGTCGGCACCGGCGCGGTGATGACCACCAAGAGCGTCGCCAAGGGCGTCATCCTGGGGGTCAGCGACGTGGGCGGCGACGTCATCATGGCTTCCAGCGAAGTGGCCCGCGCCGCCGTCAAGGGCGTGGCGGGGGTCGGCGGCGACGTCGGCATCACCGCCAAGCGCGCGGTGGACGGCGTCATCGAGGCCACCGTGGAAATCGGCGGCAACGTGGGCGGCGTCGCCAAGGCGGCGGCCATCGGCGCCATCGAGGCGGCCGGCGCCATCGGGAACACGGCGGTCAACACGGTGCGCGACCTTCTGGTCGGCGTGGCCGGCGGCATGAAGGACGTGCTGACGGCGATCCTGCCTCAGGTGCCCGAAGGCCGGGGCAAGGGCAAGGACGCCGAGTAGCCATCGGGACTCCGGGGGACGGCACCGCCGTCCCCCGGCCTTTTCGCAAGACCCGAGACATCGACCGGCACGCAAGCCGGGTGGGGGAGTTCGTTCCATGGACTGGTGGAGCTACCTCGATTCCCAGGCGGCCGGGACGCTGGCCACCATCGTCGGCGTCAACGTGATGTTGAGCGCCGACAACGGCATCGTCATCGCGCTCGCCTGCCGCGGGCTGCCGCCCGCCTACCGGGTCCGGGCGATGATCGGCGGAGCCGCCCTTGCGGTCGCTCTGCGCATGTTGCTCACCGGATTCGTTGCCGGCTTGCTCGCCCTGCCGCTGATGCGGCTGCTAGGGGGCGCGGCGCTGCTCCACATCGCCACCAAGCTGATGATTCCCAACGGCGACGACGAGGAGGGGGCCGGCGGCGATGACGGCAATGGCGCCCTCTGGGGTGCCGTCCGCACCATCTTCGTCGCCGATCTGGTGATGAGCGCGGACAACGTTCTGGCGGTGGCCGCGGTGGCCGATGGCCATCTGGGACTGATGGCCTTCGGGCTGCTGGTCAGCGCGCCGTTGATCGTCCTGGGCAGCACCGTGCTGATCCGCCTGATAAGCCGCTTTCCCATCCTGGTTGCGGCCGGCGCCGCGATGCTGGGCTTCGTGGCGGCGGAGATGGCGGTTTCCGACAGTTTGGTGGCGCCCCTGCTGGCCGACCCGGACTTCGCCTTCCTGGGGCACGGGCTCCCCGCCCTGGGTGCCGCAGGGGTAGTGGCCGTGGGCTGGCGCCTGCGGACGAACCGGGCGCCCAAGACCGTCGACATCGAAACCGCGAACGCCTGAGAAGGGACCGCCATGCAGAAGATACTGGTCGCCGTGGATGGCTCCAAGTCCGCGAAGAAGGCGGTGGAATTCGCCATCGATCTCGTTCAAGGCGGCAAGAAGGACGCCAAGCTGTACCTCTTGACCGTGCAGCCGCCCATTACCTTCGGCAACATCAAGAAGTTCGTGAAGAAGAAGGCCTTGGAAGGCTACTACGAGGATCAGGGCAAGGACGCACTCAAGGAGGCCAGGGACCTGGCGGAGAAGGAGAAGATCGATTTCAGCGCCCACATCAAGGTCGGGCCGGTAGCGGAGGCCATCGTGGATTTCGCCAAGGACAAGGACTGCGCCCTGATCGTCGTGGGAACCCGCGGCCTGGGCAAGCTGGCCGGCATGCTGGTGGGATCGGTCGCCATGCGGGTAGTCCACCTGAGCGCCGTTCCCGTCGCCTTGGTGAAATAGACGTCATCAAACGGTCACGACCGCCCGCTAGACTCTGTCCCAACGTTCAACCGGACAGGTCCAGATCCCATGGCGAGCTACGTCCATCATGTTCCCGGCCGGCTGCGGGTGCGGCTGGCCTCCGTCAAGCGCAACGAGCGGCGCGCCCGCCGGGTATCCGCCCTGCTCGAGGAGCTGCCGGGGGTCGAGTCGGTGGAGATCAGCACGGTGACCGGCAGCGTCACCGTGGTCTACGACCAAGCCGAGACCGATGCCTCCCATCTGTTCCAGGCACTCCGCCGCGAGGGCCACATGAATTCCGAGATCGCCGCATCGGGCGAGCCCGACAATTGGCAGGATCTTGCCAGCAAGGCCGGCGAGAACTTCGGCAAGTTCATGTTGGGGATGGCCGTCGAGAAGGTCATCGAGCGATCGGCCGTGGCCCTGGTTGCGGCGATCATCTAGGCCTGGCGATCGTCGCGGAAAAAATCGTATCGATAATTCCGAACCCGGAAGATCGCTTCGCCGGAATCCGGGGCTGGCCGGCAGATCCAGCATCCGTGCGTCCACGATATGCCCGGCCACCCCGCACGACGGCCGCTTCGTCCGCAGGGGGGGAAGGCGAGGGGGTAGCCATATCCCGGAACCTTCCGGGAAGGAAGAGGTGGCTAATTGGTCAGAAGGTTGCGAACGCCAGCGACGAAGACGACAAAGCTTTGCGACCGGTTGCCTTCGATGGCGAGATGGGGGGCGATGGCCTTGGCTCCCGACTCCGGATAGTAGGCGGGGACCAGCTTCCGAAGCTCTTCCTTCGCATTGACCAGGCGGTCGGGATCGGCGAACTTCTTCCGCCCCTGATCGCGCGCCAGACGGCCGGTCCCCGGCAACCCCGACCGATCGACGGCGGCAAGGTCGCCCAGAAACCAGGATTCCAGTTCCTGGCATACGATGCGCACCAGGGAACGAGACCGGCGCGGTCCATCGCATAGAGACAGCAGCTTCCCTTTAAGGAGGCTGCAGTCTCCGCCTCCGTTATCGCGCATGACGACGAACAGGGCCTCCGGATTGGCCCAGGCCCGAAGTTTGCGGGGAACGGATTTCTCGAGATCGTTCTTGCCCTGGTGTCCGATAGTCGTGATCTTGACGTCCCTGGGCAGGATGCGGGGAAGAAGCGCATCGAGCACCGCCTTCATCGAAGGTTCCTCGACGAGGCAGACGATCTCCTTCATCGCGGATCGACTCTCCCGAAAAGACCCTGCGACCACAGATAACCCGGCCGATCCCCCTCGCGGATCAGGTTGCGCAAGGTTTCGTCGCCGCTAGCCTTGACGAAGCGCGTATAGCCCGCAACCTTCTCCAGCCAATAAATCGATTCCAGCGGGACCGCATTGAGGAAATCGGGAGAATGGGTGGACACGAAAGCCTGTCCACCTCGTTGGGCGTATTCCTGGAATTCCTCCGCCAGTTCCCGCAGCAGCGACGGGTAGAGTTGGTTCTCGGGTTCCTCGACGCAAAGCAGCGGATGCGGTGCGGGATCATGGAGAAGCACGAGATAGGCGAACATCTTGATCGTACCGTCGGATACCCATCGCGACACGAAGGGATCCTTGAAGCTGCCGTCCTGGAAACGAAGCACGAGCCGGCCGTCTTCCGTCGGCTTGGCTTGAACGTTCACCACGCCCGGAACCCGGCGTTCCATCTTCTTCAGAATCGCATCGAACAGTGGCGGGTACCGTTCGTACAGGAACTGGGCCACCAGGGGCAGGTTGTCCCCCTGGACCGACAGGTGTTCGGCGTACCCATGCGCCGTCGCGCCATGGGCGGCACCGATATGGAAATCGGACAGATGCCAACTTTCGATCAGCGACCGCAGCGAACTCGCCGCCTTGAAGCGCTGGAATTGCCCCAATCCCTTGATGGCCAGAATGTGCGGATCGTCCAGCGACTGGAGTTCGCGATTGAGTTTTTCGTCTGGCTTGTCGAAATCCTCCTCGTTGGAAATCGCGAAGCCCTGACCATTCTGGAAATCCAGGAAATGATAGGGCGAGCCATAGGTGCTGCGTTTGTAGCGCAGCACTTCCCGCCTTACGCAGGGCTGCTTCTGTTCATCCAGTCCGATTTCCAGTCGGTAGGCGACGAGCCGTTCCTTGCCGACCAGCGGCATGCGGAACTTCAGGTCGATCTGGATGGTTTCCTGCTCGGCCCCGCGGGAAATCACTTCCCCGAATCCTCCACGAACCTGCAAGGCCTGGCGGACGTTGTTGGTCAGGGCGTCGCGCAGGAAGCCGAAGACGTCGAAAAACGTCGTCTTGCCGGCACCGTTGGCACCAACCAGGACGCAGAATTGGGGAATATCGGGAATGTCGACATTCCGGAAACACCGATAGTTCCGAACCCTGAGGGCTTCCAGCTTCACCGAAGTGCGGTGCGGGCTGGTCCTGCGCTCGGTTCCGGAAAGGTCGACCATGTCAGTCCAGCTTCCGCACATCCACGATATGCCCGGTCACCGCGGCGGCGGCGGCCATGGCGGGGCTCATCAGGTGGGTGCGCCCGCCGCGGCCCTGGCGGCCCTCGAAGTTGCGGTTCGAGGTGGAGGCGGACCGCTGGCCTGGCTCCAGCCGGTCGGCGTTCATCGCCAGGCACATGGAACAGCCGGCTTCCCGCCATTCGGCGCCGGCCGCAAGGAAGATCTTGTCCAGGCCTTCCGCTTCCGCCTGTTCCTTGACCAGGCCGGAACCCGGAACGATCAGCGCCTGCACCCCGGCGGCCACCTTGCGGCCCTTGAGCACGGCGGCGGCGGCGCGCAGGTCCTCGATGCGCCCGTTGGTGCAGGACCCGATGAACACCACGTCCACGGCGATGTCGGTCAGCGCCTGGCCGGCCGTCAGGCCCATGTAGTCGAGCGCCCGCTGCATGGCACGGCGCTTGGCCTCGTCGCGGGCGGAAGCAGGATCGGGAACCTTGGCCGAAATCGGCAGGGCGTCCTCGGGGCTGGTGCCCCATGTCACGGTGGGTTCCAGGCTGGAGGCGTCGATCACCACGGTGGCGTCGTACCGGGCGCCCTCGTCGCTCTTGAAACCTTGCCACTGCCGGACGGCGGTTTCCCAGGCGGCGCCCTTGGGGGCCCGCGGCTTGCCCTTCAGGTATTCGAAGGTGGTCTCGTCCGGCGCCACCAAGCCAGCCCGCGCCCCGCCCTCGATGGTCAGGTTGCAGAGCGTCATGCGGCCTTCCATGGAAAGCGCGCGCACGGCGTCGCCCGCGTATTCGATCACATGGCCGGTACCGCCGGCGGTACCGATCTTGCCGATGATGGACAGGGCCAGATCCTTGGCGGTGACGCCGGGCGGCAGGGCGCCGTCGACGCGCACCAGCATGTTCTTGGCCGGCTGCTGGATCAGGGTCTGGGTGGCCAGGACGTGTTCGACTTCCGAGGTGCCGATGCCGAAGGCCAGGGCCCCGAAGGCGCCATGGGTCGAGGTATGGGAATCGCCGCAGACCACGGTCATGCCGGGTAGCGTGAATCCCTGTTCCGGGCCGATGATATGGACCACGCCTTGGCGGATGTCCGAAGTGGGGAAGTAGGTGACGCCGAAATCCCTGGCGTTGGCTTCCAGGGTTTCCACCTGGATGCGGGACTCGGGATCGGCGATGCCCTTGCTGCGGTCGGTGGTGGGGACGTTGTGGTCGGCCACCGCCAGCACCGCGTCCGGCCGGTGGATCTTGCGGCCCGCCATGCGCAGGCCCTCGAAGGCCTGCGGACTGGTCACCTCGTGCACCAGGTGGCGGTCGATGTAGAGCAGACAGGTGCCGTCGTCCTGGGTGCTGACCACATGGGCGTCCCAGATCTTGTCGAACAGCGTCTTGGCCATGATACCCTCGTCCCGCCCGCCCGCACCGGCTGGCGCCGGTCGGGCCGGGCCTTCGTGATCGTCGCGCCGATTTCCTACTCGGCGGCCGGAACGGCGGCCGCCGCGTCCGGGGCCTTCACGTAATCGGTCTTTTCGGTGATGCGGGCCGCCTTGCCGGTCCGGCCGCGCAGGTAATAGAGCTTGGCGCGGCGGACGTCGCCCCGGCGCAGCACGTCGATGCTGGCCACGGCGGGGGAATAGAGCGGGAAGACGCGTTCGACGCCCTCGCCATAGGAGATCTTGCGCACCGTGAAGGCCGAATTCAGGCCGCGGTTGGACCGGGCGATGCAGACGCCCTCGAAGGCCTGCAGGCGCTCGCGCTGGCCTTCCACCACCTTCACGTTGACCCGGAGCGTGTCGCCGGGGCCGAACTTCGGCATGGTCTTGCCCTCGGTGAGCTTGGCGATCTGCTCCTGCTCGATCTGCTGAATGATGTTCATGGCTCTTTCCTTACTCTCGACCTTTGGCTTCGACGTAACGGGCCCAGAGGTCGGGCCTTCTCGCCTTTGTGATCTCTTCGGACCGGGCAAGGCGCCAGGCTCCGATCCTTCCGTGGTGGCCCGAGACCAGAACCTCGGGAACCGTCCGCCCGTCCCAGACTTGGGGCCGGGTGTAGTGCGGGTACTCGAGGAGCCCCCGCTCGAAACTTTCCTCGTCCAGCGACGCGTCCTTGCCCATCACGCCCGGCAGCAGCCGGATGCAGGCATCGAGCAGGACCAGCGCCGCCGGCTCGCCGCCCGAGAGCACGAAGTCCCCCAGGCTGATTTCTTCCGCGCCGCGCGCCTCGAGGACCCTTTCGTCGACGCCCTCGAAGCGCCCGCAAAGCAACGCCACCCCCCGGCCGGCCGCCAAGGCCTTCGCCCGCGCCTGATCCAGGGGCCGCCCCCTGGGGGTCAGATAGACCAGGGGCAGGGCCGGATCCTTGTCCAGCGCCGCCCCGACGGCCCGATCGACCACGTCGGCCCGCATCACCATGCCGGGCCCTCCGCCGAAGGGGGTGTCGTCGACGGAGCGGTGTTTATCGCAGGCAAAATCGCGAATGTCCACCGTTTCCAGCGACCAGACGCCGTCTTTCAGCGCCTGCCCCGCCAGCGAGAACCCGAGCGGCCCCGGAAACATTTCCGGGAAGAGGGTCAGCACCCTCGCCTGCCAGGCTTCGCTCATCCGACGTCCCCTTCCGGTTCCGCGGTCTCCAGCAATCCCGGCGGCGGGTCCACCACCATCCGGCCGCCCGCCAGATCCACCACCGGCACCACGGCCTTGGTGAAGGGCAGCATCGCCGTCGGGCCTTGTCCGCCCGTCACTTCCAGGACGGTGCCGGCGCCGAAATCGTGTACCGCCTTGACCGTCCCCAGGCTACCGCCCCCTGCCAGTTCCACTGTCAGTCCGATCAAATCGGCGTGGTAGAACTCGTCCGCGTCCGCGGGCGCCGGGAGGGCCTTGCGCTCCACATGGAGGCTCGTGCCCTTCAACGCCTCGGCGGCGTCGCGGTCGCGGACTCCGTCGACGACGGCGATGACCACGCCCTTGACCACCGACCTGACCTTCAGACGGAAGACCCGCGCTCCGGTGTCGTCGGACAGCGGCCCGTATGCCCCGATGTCGGCCGGGTCGGCGGTAAAGCTCTGGACGCGCAGTTCGCCCCTGAGACCCCGTGCCCCGACGATGACGCCGAGGCGGACCCGGTAGAGCGAGCGCGAGATCCAGCGCGCGAGCCGCGTGCCGATGCGGAAATAGGCGTAGGTCGAAAAGGCCGGCACGATTTCGCGCGCGTAGGCCATGGCCTTGCGGTTCGCGGCCTTGAGCGGGATGTTCTGTTCGCGCGCGTAGGCCTCGACGGCGAACACGACCTCGGGGTCGTGCAGCAGCCGCTCGATGAGCACGCGGCGGCGCGTCATCTTGAAGGACTGCAGTTTGAGGCGCAGTTCGGCGTTGAGGCGCTCGAACGCATGCTCGGCGCGGCGGCGCATGAACCAGCCCGTGAGCGGCCGTACGATCCGGTCGACGATGGCGATGCTCGACAGCACGGCCAGGACGACCAGCGCCCAGCGCGGCATGACGACCGGCAGGCCCAGCCCCTCGATTTCGGCGATCAACCAGGTGCCCA
>JAMOBD010000014.1 GCA_039908345.1 Magnetospirillum sp. WYHS-4 | reverse complement strand
GTGCCGAGGGGGCGCGGCGTGACGGGCGGGCACTTCTCCGGCGTGCATTCCATGGTGTCGGAGGAACGACGTTTTTCCCACTCGGCCTTCAGCACGCCCACCGGAATCCGTTCCGGTTCGGCCTCGCCGATCAGCAGGCGGCGGAGGTAAGTATCGGCCAGATCGGGAGCCCTTTCCTGCAAGCCCCGGATCGTCGCCCGCGTGCGCGCCAAGGCCGTCGGGCCTTCCATGCGAATCTCGCGGGCCGTCCAACGCGGGTGGTCCCCGGGGTCGGAATAGCCGGCCAGGGTGTCCACCGCCTTGGCGATGTGAATGTTGTCCTCGCCGGGCACCTCGGGTCGGGCAGGCCCTTGCCGTCGCCGCCGACCTTCAGGAAGGGCTGGCGCCAGACCAGCTTTTCCTCGCCCAGGCCGCGGGTGCCGGCGTGGTGTTCGTCCACCTCGTCGGGCGTCGGGGCGCGGAAGGCGCCCAGCAGGGACTGCCCTGGCCGTCCGGCGTCCGCCTCTTCCCTTGTCCGGGCTTTGGCCTTTACAATCCGCGACATGAAGAAGGACACCCTCCTTGGCCATGCGGGCCGACATCCGGAAGACCATCAGGGCATCGTCAACCCGCCGGTCTATAGGGCCTCGACCGTGCTTTTCCCCAGCCTGGACGAACTGGAGACGGCGGAACGGGAACGCTTCGACAGGGTCTATTACGGCCGCTATGGCACCCCAACCCACTTCGCCTTCGAGGAAGCCGTCGCCACCCTGGAAGGAGCTTCCCACGCGATCGCCCTGCCGTCGGGCATGGCGGCCATCGCCTGTACGCTGCATGCGCTGCTGGAGGCCGGCGACCACATCCTGATGACCGACAACGCCTATGGGCCCGCCGCCCGCCTTTGCGAGGGGCCGCTGAACCGCCTGGGTATCGCGACGACGCGGTACGACCCGATGGTCGGCGCCGACATCGCCGAACTGATGCGGCCCACCACTCGCCTGGTCTTTACCGAGGCACCCGGCTCGCTGACCTTCGAGGTCCAGGACGTCCCCGCCATCGCCGACGCCGCCCATGCCGCCGGCGCCCTGGTCGCCATGGACAACACCTGGAGCGCCGGGCTCTACTTCCAGCCCTTCGACAAGGGCGTCGATCTGTCCATCCAGGCGGCGACCAAGTACATCGTCGGCCATTCCGACGCCATGCTGGGCAGCGTCTCCATGCGCGACCGCACCCTGTTCGAGCGCCTGCGCGGCACCGCCGTCGGCATGGGCTGGTGCGCGGGGCCGGACGACTGCTGGCTGGGCCTGCGCGGCATTCGCAGCCTGTCGGCCCGCCTCGCCCGCCACCAGGATACCGGACTCAAGCTCGCCCGCTGGCTGGCCGCGCGGCCCGAGATCGAGACCGTTCTGCATCCGGCCCTGCCCTCCTGTCCCGGCCATGTCGTCTGGCAACGCGACTTCACGGGATCGTCGGGCCTGTTCTCCGTCGTGCTGAAGGAAGGCTATTCCAAGGAAGCCCTGGCCGCCTTCGTCGATGGACTGGAGCTGTTTGGCATGGGCTTCAGTTGGGGCGGCTACGAAAGCCTGATTCTACCCCTGCGGATCGATCGCCAAGCCACCGTCTGGCCCTTCAAGGGCCACGCACTCCGCATCCACAGCGGGCTGGAGGATGGGGAGGATCTGATCGCCGACCTGGAGAAGGGGCTGGCCCGCCTGGGCGACGCCTGACCGAAGCCGTCACGGCGAAGATCAGGCAGGCCGCCACCACGACCGCCGGGCCGGCCGGAGCATCCGACAGCAGGGAACCGCCCAGTCCCAGGGCCACCGCGCCACATCCCAGCAGAGCCGCCAGCACCGCCATGCGTTCCGGCGTCCGGGCCAGCGGCCGGGCGGCCGCCGCCGGGACGATGAGAAGCGACGTGACCAGCAGGATGCCCACCACTTTCATGGCAAGGGCCACCGCCGCCGCCATCAGCAGCATGAAGGCGAGGCCGACCCGGTCGACGGCAACGCCTTCGACCCGCGCCAGTTCCTCATGCACGGTGATGGCCAGCAGAGGCCGCCAAAGACGCACCAACAGGACCAGCACCGCTGCCCCCCCGGCCCAAATGCCGGCCACGTCGGCCCACGTGGTGGCGAGCAGGTCGCCGAACAGGTAGGCGAGCAGGTCGACGCGCAGGCTTTCCACCAGGGAGGCCACCACCAGCCCCAAGGCCAGCGCCCCATGCGACAGGATGCCCAGCAGCGTATCGCCAGCCAGCTTGCGGCCGCGCTGCAGCGCGACCAGCAGCCCGGCCACGGCGGCGCAGACCAGCAGCACGCCCGCCATCGGGGACAGGCCCAGCACGAAGCCGAGCGTCACTCCCAGCAGGGCCGCATGAGCGAGAGTGTCGCCGAAATAGGCCATGCGCCGCCAGACCACGAAGGACCCCAGCGGTCCGGCCACCATCGCCACGCCCAGTCCGGCCAGCAGGCCGCGGAGCAGGAATTCGTCAGCCATGGCTCGCCTCCTCGATGGGAATGACCTGACCGTCCTCGTCATGGCGGTGGTCGTGGTGGTGCTGGTAGATCGCCACGGCGCCAAATAGGGCCAGGTATTCGGGATGGGCACTCACCGATTCCGGATGGCCGGCACAGCAGACGTGGCCGTTCAGACAAACCACCGTGTCGGTGGCCGCCATCACCAGATGCAGGTCATGGGAAACCATGAGAATCCCCACCCCTCGCCGGTCGCGGATGGCGGCGATCAGACGGTGGAGCTCGGCCTGGCCGGTGACATCGACGCCTTGAACCGGTTCGTCGAGAACCAGCAGGTCCGGTTCGCGCAGCAGGGCGCGGGCCAGCAGGATGCGCTGCATCTCGCCGCCCGAGGCGCCCTGCAGGGGCGTCTCCAGAACATGGCCGGCCCCGACCTCGTCCAAAGCCATCTGCAACCGAGCAAGCGTGGCGTCGCGGCCCCGCGGCACAGCCAGTTCCAGGAAGCGCTTGACCGTGAGCGGCAGGGCCGGATCGAGGGACAAGCGCTGGGGCATGTAGCCGACTCGAAGGCCCGTCCGCCGCCGGACAGAACCGGCATCGGGTGCCAGCAAGCCCAGCATGGCCCGGACCAGGGTCGTCTTGCCCGCCCCGTTTGGGCCGATCAGGGCGACGATCTCGCGCTCGCGGACCCGGGTCGAGACATCCTTCAGAATCGGACGGCCCTCGAAATCGACGGAAACGCCGGAGGCTTCGATCAAAGTCTCAGTCATGGCGGCAACGGGGGCAGAGACCGGTCGCCTCGACGGCCTTGCGCTCGACGGTGAAACCGACGGTCTCGGCGCTCAGGCGGATGGCTTCCTCGATACGCGCATCGTCCAGTTCCGCCACCCGGCCGCAGGCCCGGCAGATCAGGAATTGGCTGCCGTGCGGGCGGCCGGGCACCGTGCAGCCGATGTAGGCGTTCAGGCTTTCGAGACGGTGGATCAGCCCCTGTTCCAGCAGGAACTCCAGCGCCCGATAGACGGTGGGCGGCGCCGCCCCGCCGCGCTCCCTGCCCAAGGAGTCCAAGATGTCATAGGCCCCCAAGGGCCGGTGGCCTGCCCAGACGATTTCCAGGACGCGGCGTCGCAGTTCGGTGAAACGCGCCCCGCGCTTCGCACAAACGGCCTCGGCGGTTGCCAGTGCCTCGCGCAGGCAGCGGCCGTGATCGTGCCGCTCCGCCGGAAACGCCGCCCTCGCCACCCCTGCCGTCATGCGCGTCCCTCCCCGAGAAGGCAGAACGATATAACATTGCGCCACCTTTGTCCGCCCCCAAGGCGCCGGCAAAAATACCTGACGAAAAAAATCATGTATAATTGATTGACATCAAGAGCGCACAGACCATGACCGCTATATTACCCGATATAAATAGTTGGTTAAAGGACACCTCCCATGCCCGTGCTGAAGCGCTTCCTGATCGCCGCCGCCTTTCTCTCCGCCGTGGGTGCCGGCTTCACAGGTTTTCTGGCGGTGGCCCTCTCCGTCGGCATCGGCTGAAGGCAATAGACCAAATCCTCCCCTAGGTTATAGCCGATTTCCCTTGTCATCCGGGTTTCGTTGGGGCACGCCTTGTCACCAGGGACAAGGAGTGGAAGAAGGTGCCGGGCCTCGAGAGCGAGCCGACGCGACCGTCTCACGCGCGAACCTGGGTGGTCATGACGGCTTGGTTCGCCGTAGCGGCTAGCGTTGCCGGTTGGTTTTGGGTGAATCTTCTGGCGGAACGGGACGAAATCCTCGTCACCGCCCATCGCCAAGTCCAATCTCGCGCCCTGCTGGCCGCCGAACACGCCGCCCGTCTGTTCGAAGGTGTGGACTTGGCGCTTCGCCACGTGACCGACTGGATCGGCCCCGATCCCGCCTGGGAACGGATAGGCACTTCCTGGGACGACTGGGAACACCTCCAGCGCATGCGCCAAGGCCTGGGCGCCGTTCCCAGCCTTTCCCTGGTCGACGGTAACGGACGCTTCCGGCTCCATACCGACAGCTTTCCGGTTCCCGAGCGGTCGGTGGCGGACCGGCCCTATTTTCTCCATCACAAGACCTCCCTGGATCCAGGTCCCTTCTTCCAGGAACCCCTGACCGGCCGCGTCGTCTCACGGCCGGTGCTGGTAATGAGCCGCCGCCTATCCGGCGACGATGGCCGCTTCGCCGGCCTGGCGGTGGCCGCCATCAAGGTAGCCGCGCTGGAAGAATCCCTCGCCGCCCTCATCCAGGCCTCGGGCGATCACATCACCTTGATGCGAATGGACGGCATGATCCTGCTGCGACACCCTCCGTCCGCTGCGACGGCCCCGCGCCAAGTCCCCATAACGCCCTGGGTTCTCACCGCACTGGCGGCAGGCAAGAAGAGCGATACCGCCGAGCGGCCGTCGCCGGTCGACGGAGTCCACCGCATTTTCGCATTCCAGAAGATCGGCAACTACGACCTGATCGCCGTCGCCGGCATGGCCAAGCAAGAAATCCTGGCCGAGTGGCACGCCAAGGTGAAGGGCACCGTCTTGGTTCTGGGCTCGGGGTTCCTGTTGCTAACCCTGTTGCTGGGGGGGTTGCTTCGTCTTTATGGCCGTGAAGCGGCGGCCCGCGCCCGCGCCGAGGCGGCCGAACGGCGGCTTTCCGATTCGGTCGCCGAACTGAGCCGTTCCAACGCGGAACTGGAACGCTTCGCTTACGTAGCCGCCCATGACCTGCAAGAGCCGCTCCGCAACGTGGTCACCTACTCGCAGATCCTGGAAAAGAGGATGGCCTCGACCCTGGATGAAACCGGACGCGAGAATCTGGCCGTCGTCGTCGATGGAGCACGCCGAATGCGGCAACTGGTCGGCGACCTGCTGACCTATTCCCGCGTCACCGGGGGGGCGGAGGCCTTCGCCCCCGTGGATACCAAGGCAGCTTTGGCCATGGCTCTGACCAACCTCAAGGAAGCCACCGGCGAATCCCACGCCCGTATCGGCTTCTCCGACCTCCCCACCGTGGCCGGCGACCGCACTCAACTGGCCTTGCTGTTCCAGAACCTGGTGGGCAACGCCATCAAGTACCGCCGCCCCGGCAATGTTCCCTCCGTCGACATCCACGCCGAACTGCGCGACGGTTGGTGGTGGTTCTCGGTAACCGACGACGGCATCGGCATCGACCCGCGCTACGCGGACCAGATCTTCGTCATCTTCAAGCGGCTCCACACCCGCGACAGCTATCCCGGCACCGGCCTCGGCCTGGCGCTCTGCCGCCGCATCGTGGAACGCCACGGCGGTCGCATCTGGGTGGAATCGGGAGGTGACGGCAGGGGGTCAACCTTCCGGTTCACCCTGCCGGCGGGGTAGCCGCAAAATGCCTGCCCTTCAATCAGGACGATGATCGAAACCGGGGCAATATCTCATTTCCAGCTTGCAAATCTACAGGGGTGGCGGAGTAGAATGGATGCCTTGCGGTCGTTCGAGAACCGCCTCCTTGGGTTGCCTCCCGAACCGATGAGCCGTGCTCCCGAGGGCTAAGGAATGGGTCATCGAAGATGGGCCTGCCGAAGACAGCCCTGTCGCCTATCGGAGGAGAGTTCGCGGACCGCGGGATGGAGCAGTCGTTCCGCGCGGTGACGTTCCCGGAAACGCAACGTCATGCCCGAACCCTCCTGTGGATCACCTTCGGCAGCCTGCTTCTGTTTCTCGTCAACGACTTCCGGCATCTGGGCACGGCGTTGTTCTGGCCCATCGCCGGCACCCGCCTGGCGATGCTGGCGATCAACCTGGCCGCCATCTGGGGCATCTACAAGGCAACCCGGCCTGTGGTCTTGGAAGGCTTGATCTGGGTTACCCAGATCACCCTCTATGGTGCGGCGGCCGCGATGTTCCATTTGCTTCCCAGTCCGCTGTCGCTGTCCGTCGCCGCGGTTCTCGTCATCTTCAACTACCTGATATTCCCGGTCCGCTTCCGCTGGGTGGCGATCTCCGGAGTGGTTTTCACCCTGGCCTTCGTCACGGCGTTTTTCACGCAACCGGGCGCCGTCCCCCCCTATTTCGTGGGCATTCTGACGCTTATGGGAATGGCGAACCTGGTCGGTGTGGCGGTGCTGGGACGCAACAACCGGCTGCGGCGAATGGAGTTCCTCGCCCTGGAAGCCGAACAGAAGCGCCGCCGCGAGATGGAGGACAGCGAACTCCGGTTCCGCAGCCTCGCCGAATGCCTGCCCAACTTGGTCTGGGCCTTCTCGCCCGAGGGCGACTGCCTCTGGGTCAACAAGGCCTGGGAGGAATTCACCGGCTTGCCGGCCACAGCCCATCTCGGGGCCGGTTGGGTCGGGCGCATCCATCCGGCCGACCGGGAGGATTTCCTTGCCCGCTATGCCACCGCCTTCAAGCTCATGCGGCCGTTCCAGGTCGAACATCGCCTCCAATTCCGCGATGGCTCCCACCGCTGGGTGGCGAACTCCGGGGCGCCCTGGTTCCACGGGGACGGCAGTTTCGCCGGCTATATCGGCGGCTGTGTCGATGCCACGGACCGGCGGCTCCGCGAGGAGGAAGTGCTGCGCCACTCGGCCTTCCAGGACGGCCTCGGCCGCATCCAGGGGCTCGCCCTGGACGATCTGCCGGCCGAGGAGATCCTGCGCCGCACGTTGGCTATCGTCACCGAGCTGCCCGGGATGATGTCCAACCAGCGGGCCGCCCTGTTCCTGGCCGACCCGGACCGCCGACGCCTGCGCCTGATCGCCCAGCATGGACTGGGCGCCATGGCCGAGGTCTGCGCCGAGGTTCCCTACGGCTATTGTCTTTGCGGACGCGCCGCGGAATCGCTGGAGATCGTCGAGGTCGGCCATATGGACGAACGCCATGAAGCCAATCTTCCCGGCATGGCCGACCACGGGCATACCTGCATTCCGGTGGCGGTGGGAGAATGCGTGGTGGGCGTCCTGAGTGTGACCCTTCCCGCGGGAGCCCGACTGGACGAACCGGAACGCGAGTTCCTGATCGCCGTGGCCCGCAATCTGGGCGGTATCCTGGCACGCCGCCAAGCGGAGGAACAGCTCCGCCACGAGCGGGACTTCTCCCGGTCCCTGGTCAATTCCCTTCCTGGAATATTCTACCTATTCGACCGCCAGAACCGGTGGCTGATGTGGAATCCGCATCTGGAGAAGGTCACCGGATACACGGGCGCCGAAATCGCCGCCCTGAGGCCGATCGACCTCATCGCCGAGGCCGACCGCGCCCTGGTCCAGACCGCCATCGACCAGGTCTTCGCAGGCGGCGACGCTCACGTCGAGGCTCGGCTGAAGACCAAGGGCGGACAGTTCGTTCCGTTCGACTTCACCGGACTCAACCGCGAAATCGAGGGCACCCCCTGTCTCCTGGGTGTGGGCTTCGATATTTCGGAATGGTACGCCGTCAAGGAGGCGCTGGTGCGATCCAACGCCGATCTGGAGGATTTCGCCTACGCCATCTCCCACGACCTGCAAGAGCCGTTGCGCATGGTCTCGGGCTATCTCAACCTCTTGCAACGGCGCTATCAAACCCGACTGGACCAGGAGGCCGACGACTTCATCGGCTTCGCGGTCGACGGCAGCGGCCGCATGCAGGCGATGATCCACGACCTGCTGGAGTATTCCCGCATCAACAGCCGGGGGGCCCACCGGCATCCCGTGGACAGCCGACAGGCCCTGCGGGGGGCGCTCGACAACTTGGTCCGCGCCATCGATGAAAGCGGGGCCGAACTGGAGATCGGCGAGTTACCGGTCGTCACGGCCGATGCCGGCCAATTGATGCGCTTGCTGCAGAATCTGGTGGGCAACGCCCTCAAATACCGGGTTCCCGACCGGCAGCCGGTCATCCGGATATCCGCCCGCCGCCAGGAAAGCGAATGGCTGTTTTCGATCGCCGACAATGGAATCGGTATCGATGCGCAATACTTCGAGCGTATCTTCCGGGTGTTCCAGCGCCTGCACGGCCGTTCCCAGTACGCCGGAACGGGCATCGGACTCGCGGTCTGCAAACGCATCGTGGAACGGCACGGCGGACGCATCTGGGTGGAATCCAAGCCGGGCGAAGGAAGTACGTTCTTCTTCACCCTGCCGGCCGGTGGTGCCGCCGGGTAGCTGGCTCCGCCCGGAGGGCGGGCGGCCAAAGGCGATAACGAGAGCCGATTCCGTCATTCCCGGATCGGCTCTAGCAGGCGGCCGCTGCCCTAGGCACCGTGCTCCGCGCCGCGATCTCGGCCAGCAGAGCGCCGGCCTCGCGCGCCAAGCCTTCCGCGTCGCCGTCCCGGCTGGCCAGCCTTTCCACCAGGCGGAACAGGTCCGGTGCCCGGCGAATGACCGCCCGGCAGCCGGGGCAGATCGACTGGCCGCGTGGCAAATGGCCGCCGCAACAAACGCATCGTTCGTCGCCCGGATGGACCAGATGGTTCGACCACTGCATCAGGTTTCTCCCGCTGTGCATCGCGAAACCATCATGGACAAGGATGATGACGGGAGAATGACGCCTATCCCTGACGCACTCGCTTGATGAGAAACCCGAGAACCAGGAGCACCACGATGGCCGCCAGGATGGCCAACGTCTGATCGCCGAAGAGGGCGGTCCACCCCTTCCAGCCCGAAGACAAAACCATGTTGGCGAGTGAGAGGTCCATTGGAAGTTCCTATCGACCTGCGATCGTCAAAGCCTATCCCGCCCTTCGCCCACCCGCCGTAATTGGCGTCACAAGCGCTGCCGGAACATTGCATCCGGCCAAGAAAGGCCCCAGTATGCCTCGGGGGCGTGGGATGTGGGGAAGAACGGGATGGCTGATGATTCCATCCTCAGCGTGCTGCTGGTCGAGGATAGCCCGACGCAAGCGCTGCAGGCGACTTCGGCAATCGAGGCGGCGGGGGGGATCGTGGACCACGCGGATACGCTCGCGGCCGCGGAAATGCGGTTGCGCGCCGGCCGGTTCGATGTCGTCCTGCTCGATCTCAATCTTCCCGATTCCCAGGGCAGCGCGACCGTCGAAAGGATCTGCCGCAGCACCGTCGGGACACCGGTCATCGTCCTGACCGCCGAGGACGATGACCGCAATGTCGATGCAGCCCTTGATCTCGGAGCCCAGGATTTTCTGGTCAAGGGCCAGTTGCACCCCGAAGCTCTCGGCCGTGCCTTCCGTTACGCGATCCACCGCAAGCGGGCCGAGGGCGAACTGGTCCGCACGCAGGAGGAACTCCGCCTCCGCCTCGCCCAACTGGAGGACAGTCACGAGCGCCTGGAAGCCCAGGGAGCCCATCTCGTCGCCTTGGCCGACGACTTGGCAATCGCTCGCGATATGGCCCTGCAGGCCAATCACGGCCTGGAAAAGCGCATCCGCGAAACCGATTGTCTCTATTCGGTCTCGCGCACCTTGGACGATCCGAACCTGCCTTTAGGTTCCGCCATGCAACGGGTAGTCAACCTGGTGGCCGACGGCTGGGAGCATTCGGAGGTCGCGGCGGTCCGCCTGTCCTGCCCCGAAGCCTGCCGGGCCGGGTCGGTCGCCACCGCAAACTTTCAAGATTCCCCGTGGAAACTGTGGGTGGAAATCCTGGTCGGCAGCGTGCCGGCCGGCTACCTGGAAGTCGTCTACGTGGAAGAACGGCCCGACCTGGGCGGCGGCCCCTTCCTGCCCTCCGAACGGCGCCTGATCGAAGAACTGGCCCGCCGTCTCGGGCAGGCCCTCGAACGGGTACGCATGCAGGACGAACTGCGCCGTTTGGCCACCACCGATCCATTGACCGGCGCCAGCAACCGCCGCCACTTCCTGGACGTGGCTGAGCGGGAAATGGTGCGCAGCCGACGCTACGGCCACCCCATCTCGGTGATGATGCTCGACCTCGACCACTTCAAGAAGGTCAACGACAGCCATGGCCATGCTCTCGGCGACGAGGTGCTGAAGGCCTTTGTGGTTTGCGGCCGGCAGACGCTACGCGAACAAGACCTGTTGGGGCGCATGGGCGGCGAGGAATTTTCCGTCGTCCTGCCGGAAACGGACATGGGCGAGGCCATCCTGGTCGCCGAGCGGATGCGTAAAGCCGTCGCCAGACTGGAATTCCCCCTGCCCGACGGCCGCGTCCTGAAGGTCACCTGCAGTATCGGGGTGGCCGAATGCCTGCGACCTGACGAATCCCTGGAAGGCAGCCTGCATCGCGCCGACACGGCGCTCTATCGGGCCAAGGAAGGCGGCCGCGACCGGGTGGAAACTCCAGAGGAAGACCGTTAAAAAAGCCGGCTTCCGGGGGAGAACTGGGCGGCGAAGACCAGGGCGTCCCCGCGGTTCCGGAACCCGAAAAGGCCGCGGCTTTCGAAGAAACGGACACCTTGAGCGGAAAGCCAAGCCCGCGCCGGCTTGGCATCGCCGGCTCCGCAGGGCACGGAGTAGCCGTAGCCAGCCGCCACCAGATCCAGGTAAGCCCCCGCCGTGCCGTTGCCACCGTTCCCGCCGCTACCCATGACCGTTGTCCATTTCCAAAACCGGCATCGCTTCCCCGGCAATGGAACGATCCTAGCGCAGGGACGCCGGATTTCCTGTGACCCCCGTCACCGGAGACGGCCCTCGGCCACCTTCCGTCCTTCGTGCAGGAAGGCTATGCCCCCATCCACGGCTTGCGCCACGCCCAGACAGGCACGGTTGCCCTGCAGGGCGCCCGAAGTCCATTCGCGGCAATACTGGCCCTGGTCGTCTACCCACCAACGCCCCTGTGCCCCCTCCTGGTTGACCAGGCCGCCGTCCGCTCCGAACACCAGCCGGTAGGGGCTTCCGGTACGCAGATAGGTTCCTTCCAGGGTCCGCCCCTTGAGCAGACCCTCGACCTTGGTCTTTTCCCGCAGGGCCTGCGGAACCTCTTGGGCCGCCGCCGGCAGGGCGGCCACCAGGACCGCCGCCATCATCCATGCCTTGCCGATCATTTCCGTTCTCCTGTGTTGGGCACTCATGCCAACCGGACAATAATTTGCCGGTTGACATTTTTTCTTGTCCCTCGCCGGCTCGATACCGGCCAACGAGTCGATTCTAGGGTTGGCCGGTATCATTCGAGGGCCAAGAGCCGTTCGACCAGACGTTCCGCCGCCCGCCCGTCTCCGGTCCCGGCGAACAGGTGCCGCCGCGCCGCCACCCGGCGGGGGGCGTCGGCCTGCGGGTCGTCCAGGGCACGGGCCACGGCAGCCGACAGGCCGCTCACATCTGTTACCGTCTCGCCGGCCTCCCACCACTCCGTCTCCCCAGGCTTGCCACTGGGCCGGAGAAAAACCACCGGCCGGTCCAGCGCCAGGAAAGGCAGGGCGGGAGCCGACGCATCCGCGACCAGGACCTGGGCCATGGCCATCAAGGAGGCGACTTCGGCCGCCGGATCGTCGACCACCAGGACGGTGCGGTCCTTCTCGGCCATTGCCTTCCAGGCGGCGACCCATCGGGGCTGATGCTCGAAGACCCACGGATCGGGACGGACCACGACGACGACATCGTCGCGTCCGCCGCGCAACGGAGCCGGCGCCTCGCTACCGAGCAAGGGCGCCGCCGGACCCAGCAGATAGAGTACCACCTTGCGGCCCGCCGGGAGCGCCACCGGCAAGGGCGCGAGGCGGCCCGAATAGAGGGCGTCGAGGACGACGCAACCCACCGGCCAAAGGCAATCGCGCGGAAAGGCGCCGACGGCGGCGATCTCGTCGGCCAAGCTATCGGTAGGTACGCAGAACCGGTCGACCTTCCCCTGCCAACGCTTGGCCTCGGCCCCGTCCGCCAGCCCCGACGGCAACCCGACCGCCCGTGCCGACCCGAGGCGTCGACGCAAGGAACCGCTCAATGGCTCGCAGGTCACCACGATGCCGGGTGAAAATTCGACCAGATCGTCCGCATCGCCGGTCAGCAACACGGGCCGCCGTCCCATGAGCCTCTCGAACAGCGGCCGCAAGGTCGCGTCATGGAGCGGCCTGGACATCAGGAGACCGACCCGCCGGGCTCCCCGCTCGCCGCCCCCCACGTCCAGGCGCAAGCTGTCGTGGGCGGCGCGCAGGAACCGGTCGCCAGGTGCCGTCGCCAGCCCCTTGGCGAAGCAGGCCAAGGCCTCATCCGGACGGCCCAAGGACTTCAATGCCAGGCCCCGGTGGTAGAAGCCCTGCGGCTCCGCCGAAAGAGAGAAGTATTCCAAGGATAGGGCCGGTTCTCCGGCTCGCCGCAGGGCCAAACCCAGCAGCAACACCGTTGCGGGGTCCTCGGGCGCCAACCTGCGAGCCCGGCGCAAGGGTGCCACGGCCTCGCGGCCTTGACCGGCCTGCAACAATACCATGCCCAGGCGCCGATGCAGCACCGCCTCTCCGGGCGCGGCGAGGATGGCCTGACGCAAGACCCGGGCCGCCTTGGCGCCGTTGCCGGTCGCCATCAGCATTTCCCCCAGGGCCGCAAGCAGTTCCGGATCTCCCGGTTCCTTCGCCAGGGCCTTGCGGAACAGGCCATCCGCCGTCCTGATATCGCCCCGCCCCATGGCCTGGAAAGCCAAAGCCTTGGCCGGCGCCTCGACGTTCGCAGTCAGGTGAACGAGGCCCATCTTGCTCAGCCAAACGGCCGCACGCGCCATCGCCGCATCCTGCCCTGCCGGCAGCAGCGCCGCCAATTCGGCGATCGGATGGGCCTGTCCATCGCTCAGGTGCGCCAGCAGAAGGGCAAGATCGGCATCGCCGGGCAGATGGCGGCCGGCGACGTCGTTCATCGGCCATGCCTTGACGGCACGCAACCGGTCGCCGTCGGCGCCCGGCATGGCGGCAACCTGGGTGCGCGCGTCGACCATCGCCGTCGGAAATGCGGCAAACAGGCGGAAGGGATCGTCGCGTAGCGGATTGGCCGCTCCGCCCTTGGGACGGGGCGCCACCTCGGGAACTTCGGCCCGGATCTCTTCCAGTTGCTCCCACAAGGCCTGATAGGCCGCAATCACCGGCTTCCAGTCGAAAACCTCGCGGGCACGCCGCCGCCCCGCCTCGCCCATGCGCCGACGCAGGTCCGGATCGGCGATCAGGGCCGCCAGGGCCTCGGTCGCCCCGACCGGATCGACCGACGTGCATTGGCTGGCATAGCCGCAGTAGCGGTTGTAGAGCCGGTCCCGCTCTTCGTCGTTCCGCGTCACGTCGGGAGGCAGGGAAAGATCGCGCCCGGCGCCCGGCGGCGGGGTCAGGGTGGGGATGCGGAATCCGTCGACGCCATGGCGGACGGTGTCCTTGTAGCCATCCCAGTCGGACACCACGGCGGGCAAGCCGGCCGCCATGGCCTCGACGGGAGTCAGGCCGAATGTCTCCTGGATGTTGTCGGAGAAGGAGGCAAAGATGTCCGCTCCCGCCCAAGCCCCCGAGCGCAGGTTGGCCTGGCGGCCGTCGACGACATGGAAGGTCACCGAGGGACAGAAGGCCTTGGCGCCTTCCCGGAAATCCTTCTCGATGGCCTGGGTAGCGAACCAGCCTGCCAGGATCAGGTGCAAACGGATGCCCGGTTTCAGCTTGGCCGCCGCCTCCAGGCCCAGGTAGAGCGGCATGGGATGGGCCTTGGCGTGAAAGCTGAGCCGGCCGAGAAACAGCACGGCAAGATCGCCCTCGGCGATTCCCAGGCCTTGGCGCATCCGGGCCCGGGCGTCGGCCCAGGCGGCATCGGGGACGAACTGGTCGCAATCGACCCCCAAGGGAATGACCGGCATCTGGAAAACGGGACGCGGCCGTCCCTTGGTGCCCAGGCGGTCCTGCAGGTAGCCCCCCCAGTCGTCGAGCAGGCGCAGCAGGGTCTGCTTGACCGAACGCGAAGTGCAGATCACGGCGTCCCAGGGCTGCACCGGAGCCGTGAGCAGCGCCGCGATGCCGTCCATCACGCGCTCCGAGGCGATGGTGTGGTTGACCCCGCAAAGACTGTAGGCACGACCTCCCAGGGATCGGCGTCGCCAGGCGAAGGATTCGATCAGCGGATCGGGAACATAGAGACCGCCCGCCTTCTGAAGGCTCAGCGGGTCCTGGAGCGACAGCCATTCGGGCCGAACGTCGGGGAAGCCCCAATGATGGGCGCGACGGCGGAAATCCTCGGCAGCGCCCTCGGTCAGGGTCGCCAGGCGCAACGGCGCCACCCCGGCATGGCGCAGATAGCCCTTGAAGAAGCCCTCGCCCGCCGCGTGGCGGCCCATCAGCTTCTCCCGGCCTGTATCGACCGCGTCGCGAGTATAGAGCAGGGCGGGGTTGGGCGGCTTGCCGGTCATGTCAGAACAAATGCTGCCCGCCGGACACCCAGAGTTCGGTGCCGGTCACATAGCCGGAATCCTCGGCGCAAAGGAAGTGGATCGATTTCGCCACGTCTTCCGGAGTCCCCATGCGCTCCAAGGGAATGCGGGGGATCAGCATCTCGTACTCGGGCTGGATCATGCTGGTCTCGATCTCGCCGGGCGCCACGGCGTTGACCCGCACGCCCAGGGCGGCGAACTCGTTGGCCATCTCCCGGGTCAGCGCCGACAAGGCTGCCTTGGAGATGGAATAGGCCGAGCCGGCGAAAGGATGGATGGCATGGCCGGCGATCGAGGTGACGTTGACGATCGCCCCCTTGCCCTTGTGCAGGGCGGAGGCGAAACCGCGGGCCAATTTCAAAGGCGCATAGAAATTCAGTTCGAAAACCGCCCGCCAGGCCGCCAGATCGCCGTTCAGGCAGCCCAGCCTTTCCTTGAAGGGGCTCTTGGGCGACATGCCGGCGTTGTTGACCAGGGCATGCAGAGGCCCGCCGTCCAGGGCTTCCAGGGCTTGGTCGACGAAGGACGCCAAGCTGTCGGCGTCGCCCAGGTCGGTGGGAATGTGGCGGCACCAGTTGGGATCGCGCCGGCATTCGGGCGGCACCTCGGCGCGGGCACAGGTGACGATCCGCCAGCCCCGGTCCAGGAACAGCTTGGCCGTGGCATGGCCAATGCCGCGGCTGGCTCCGGTGACGACGACGGTCCTGCGATCTTCTCCCATGGCGGGAAGACTACCCCGCCCGACCCCGGAAGTCATCAAGAGCACGCCAGGATGGCGGTTCGCCATTCCTTGCTTCGGGAACCAGGCGGACGGATACGGGCCTCCAGGCGCCGCGATCCCTAGATATTTCCTATATCAACAGCGACACAAGGAACATATAGAGATTACATCGTTGATATCCCGCTGCAATAGCTATAATGTTCTCATGTTGGTCAGGTGATCGTCCCCTGCCGATGGAACAAGGACCTTCTTCCATGCGGAACCCTTTCGATCTGAACCGCCCCCTCGAATACCACTCCACCGCCGATCCCGAGGACGTGCTCAACGTCAAGCGCGGGCTCGGCCGGCTCGGCTTCTATCGCATGCCGGGCTACGGCCTCACCGACATGCCCGACGAACCGCTCTTCGAAGGTGTCCGCGACTTTCAGGCCGGCCACGGCCTGACGGTCGACGGCCTCATGCTGCCGGGCGGCGAGACGGTGCGAAAACTCAACGAGCGCCTGGCCGAGGATGGCGCCGTCCAGGCCGCCGAGACCAAGGGTTGGCAGGGCGGCGCCGATTCCGGGACCGGCCACATCCCCCTCCGCCCCACCGGTCCCGAACCCCTGCCGCCGGGGCTGACGGAGGAACAGGTCCGGTCGATGATGGGGAAACACGACAAGAGTCGTTCCGAAGTTATCGAGGAGTACCGAAAGAAACAGGAGTTCTTGAAACAGCAAGAGCGCCAACGGTGGCGTATAATTCTTGGCAAATAGGATGACCAGACGGTTCCGAGGTGGATGCCAGGACGTACATGCAAACCATTTCGAATGTCGCGGCATGGGGCATGCGGCGGCGTTGTTCCGGGGATGCCGTCATGCGGGCGCAATCCAGCAGTATCTGCGTGTTGATCGCAAAGATATCGTTCGGATCGACCGGCTCCTTGTCGCCCCAGAGCAGAAGAGGAATGGCGAGGATCGCGAGACGCATGGCGGGAATTCTACCAGAAGCCGGCGAGGCCTGGAACATCGATCCCCGGCGCTTCGCGGACAGGCCGCGCGACGCCCGCCGGCATAGGGACGGGCGTGGCCCGCCGAAAGCATGAGGTCCGCCAGGTCCTCGCCGCCTGGCAGGCGCACCTGGGCCACCACCCGCCCGCCGTACTTGTCGGGCCGCACCGCCAGCAGGAAGACCGGGGCCGACAGGCGGCTTTCCAGGAAGGCGCGGGCCGCTTGCCCGGCTTCGGCGCAACCGCCCGCCAGTTCGGGGGCGTCAATGTGGGCGATGCGGACGACGGTCACCGCTTCCAGCCCCGGCCAGACCTGGACCCGGGCGCGGAAGCTGTCGCCGTCGACGACGCGCAGTACTTCGGCCGGATAGGGACCGGGCAAAATGTCGGCCCGCGCGGAAACCGCCCACGACAGGGCCGCGCCAAGGGCGCAAATCCGGAACATGACGCCGGGGAAAAGGGCGGGAAGCGGCTGGCGAGCCGGGGCATTGGGTGCGGACCCGGCCCGCCCCGCTTTCCCGCCCTAATCCCTGCCCATGCCAAATCCGGCGCCACCAAAGGGCGGCGCTTGGGAAAAGCCGGGGCTTAGGCTAAAGTCATGGACAGCCATGACTACCTCCTTACAAGGTCAGTTATGGTCAGGGCCGGCGGCGGTGTTTGCGTCACCCCGTCGGCCCGCACCCCTGGATCGGGCGGGCGCGGGCCCAAGTATAGATCGAACCCCGCCGCCCCGCCATCGCAAAAGGCGCACAGGCCAGGGGAATCGGGTGAAGGAACCCACGCTCCGAGCCCAGGTCGCCGTCGAAGGCGCGGAAAGCGATGGCCGCCAGCTTGCCGCCCCGTTCCCCGGCCAGGGTAGGTTTCCCCGGCCCGCGCCACGTGGGACAGCCGCACCCGCGCCGGCGCAAAGCGAGGTTCCGGATTGCCCGCCCCGAAAGGACCGGCCTGGCCCAGCAGGCCGATCAGGGATTCGTCGGCCGCTTCCGCTTTGCGGACCCGGAAACAGGCAGGCGGCCGGTCTTCCTCACCAACACCTTCACGCTGGCCGCCACCGTCCGCGCCCTTCACAAGAGCCGCCGGCAGGGGGAGATTTTCAACACCAAGGCGCGAAAAACGCAAAGATTCGCCAAGATTTCATTCCCCTTCCTGCCGTGCGATTTCGGCGATCAATCGCTCGGTCGCCTCATGAAGCTTCGGCAAATGCTCCTTGACGATGTTCCAAGTCGTCAGAGCGTCTGCCTTCTGGTATTCGTGGCGCAATAGATTGCCGATAGCGGCAATTTGCCGCCATGGGATTTCGGATGCCAAGGCCTTGACGTCGTCAGGGATGTGGCGGCTGGCTTCGGATGTGATTTCCAGCCCGCGCTCAACGGCGCGCTGCATGCCCCATGAATCGGCATAGGTCGCAAAGTCGGCTGCGGCGATGACGGAGTTTATGCCTTTGATGGCGTCGCTTATATCGGTCAAGCGTAGCAGTATGCTGCGCGGCATGTCAGAACACGCGCAAGGCTTCGGCCTCAATGGCGGGGCGGAGCATGGGATGCAGGCTGGCGCGGGTCATCACGTCCGACTTTACGCCCAATATATGGCTAACGCGCTCTTGCACATCGACTAACTCGATCAAGCTGAAACGCGGATTGTCGGTATCGAAGAAAAGGTCGACGTCGCTGTCGGATCGCGCCTGTTCCTTGGCTACCGAGCCAAAGAGATAAAGATGAGCCACCCCGAAGCGGTGCAATTCCGCTTCATTGGCGCGCAACGTCGCCATGACCTGTTCGCGACCCATGATCTTCTCCTAAATCGAATGCCCTTCCACAACAGGGGGCATGACTACCTCCTTACAGGGTCAGTTATGGTCAGGGCCGGCGGCGGTGTTACTAGCACCCCGTCGGCCCGCGCCCCTGGATCGGGCGGGCGCGGGCCCAAGTATAGATCGCCCCCCTCCGCCCCGCCATCGCAAAAGGCGCACAGGCCAGGGGAATCGGGTGAAGGAACCCACGCACCGAGCCCAGGTCGCCCGGTTCCTTCCCTGACTATCGCGCCGGGGCAGCGTCGTCGATCAGCAACTGGGGCGCGACGCGGCCCTGCCAGCGGTTGAGGCGCAGCCGGCCGGCCACGTGCAGGGGCGCGCCGTCGTGGGCCATCAGGCCCGCCCCCAGGTCGCCGTCGAAGGCGCGGAAGGCGATGGCCGCCAGCTTGCCGCCCCGTTCCCCGGCCAGGGTGCAGCGCAGGTGGTTTTCCCCGGCTCGCGCCACGTAGGACAGCCGCACCCGCGCCAGCGCAAAGCGCGGTTCCGGATTGCCCGCCCCGAAGGGACCGGCCTGGTCCAGCAGGCCGATCAGGGATTCGTCGGCCGCTTCCGCCGTCAGGCCGCCGTCCAGGTAAAGCGCGGGCATGCGCGGCCGGTCGGCCAGTCCGGCCCCCAACCGGTCGGCCAGGAAGTCCCGGAACGGCCCCAGGTTGGTGCGTGCAAGGGCGAAACCGGCCGCCATGGCATGGCCGCCGCCCCGGCTCAGCAGGCCGGCATGGCGGGCCGCCAGCACCGCCGCCCCCAGGTCGATGCCCTTGACCGAGCGGCCGGAGCCGGTCCCCCCCTCCCCGTCCAGCGCCACCACGCAGGCCGGACGGTTGTGGAACTCGGCCAGGCGGCTGGCCACGATGCCGACCACGCCGGGGTGCCAGCCGTCGCCGCCCACCACCACCACCGGGTCCCGATCCAGCCCTTCGGCCGCGACCCTTTCCTGGGCGTCGGCCAGCACGGCGGCCTCGATCTCCTGGCGCTCGCGGTTGAGCTGGTCCAGGCGACGGGCGATTTCCGCCGCCTGGGCATCGTCGTCGGTGGTCAGCAGCCGCACCCCCAGGTCCGCCTGCCCGACCCGCCCGCCGGCGTTGATGCGCGGCCCCAGCAGGAAACCGGCGTGATAGGTGCCGGGCGCCTCGGCGACGCCCGCCACGTCGGCAAGGGCCTTCAGGCCGGGATTGCCGCGCCCCGCCATCACCTTGAGCCCCTGGGCCACGAAGGCCCGGTTGAGCCCCTTCAGCGGCACCACGTCGCAGACCGTGCCCAGGGCCACCAGGTCCAGCCATTGCAGCAGGTTCGGTTCCTCGCGCCGCTTGTACCAGCCGGCCTCGCGCAGCCGGCGGTTCAGGCCCACCGCCACCAGGAAGGCGACGCCCACCGCCGCCAGTTCGCCGCAATAGCCGCTTTCGTCCAGGCGGTTGGGGTTGACCACCGCCAGCGCCACGGGAAGCCTGGCCTCGGCTTCGTGATGATCGACCACGATGCAATCCAGCCCCGCCGCCGCCGCCGCCGCCAGGGCCTCGTGGGCGCCGGTGCCGCAGTCCACCGTCACCGCCAGCGATGCCCCTTCATCCTTCAGACGCAGCAATGCCGGGGCGTTGGGGCCGTAGCCTTCCTTCAGGCGGTCGGGGACATAGACCCGGACCTTCCCGCCCACCGCCGTCAGGAAGCGGGACAGCAGCGCCGCCGAGGTGGCGCCGTCCACGTCGTAGTCGCCGAACAGAAGGATGCGCTCCCCGCCCGTCACCGCCGCCGCCAGGCGGTCGCAGGCCGCTTTCATGTCCTTGAAGCGGTGGGGATCGGGCAGCAGGGCCTTGAGGGTGGGATTGAGGAAGACTTCGGCCTCGTCCAGGCCGACGCCCCGCCCGGCCAGCACGCGGCCGACGATCTCGGGAACGTCCAGGCGCTGGGACAGCGCGAGCGCAATGCGCTCGTCGCCGTCGCGCCGCAGCCAGCGTCGTCCGGTCAGGGAAGACTCGACACCGAGGACGGTGTCCACGGCCTTCAGCCCTGGTGGCCGAAGTTGTGGTGCGCCTCGACGTAGCGAAGGGTGCCGGTGGTCGAACGCATGACCAGGGAATGGGTCACCGCATGCCCATGCAGGAAGCGCACCCCCGAAAGCATGGTGCCGCGCGTCACGCCGGTGGCGGCGAAGGTGATTTCTCCCCAGGCCATTTCCGAGGCGCCGTACTTGCGATCCGCGTCGAAGATGCCGCAGGCATGCAGCTTGCGGCGGTCTTCCTCGCTGCGCACCACCAGGCGGGCCTGCATGCAGCCGCCGCCCGAAACCAGCGCCGCCGCCGTCAGCACCCCCTGGCGGGCGCCGCCGATGCCCATGTAGACGTCGACGCCGCTGCCCGGCAACAGGGTGGCGACGGCGCCGCTGACGTCGCCGTCCGAAATCAGCATGATGCGGGCCCCGGATTCGCGCACCTGGCCGATCAGCTTGCCGTGGCGCGGACGGTCCAGGATGCAGACCACCAGTTCGTCCACGTCCACATTCTTGGTTTCGGCCAAACGGCGCAGGTTGGCGCCCGGTTCGTCGTCCAGATCGATGGTCCCGGCCGGTAAGCCGCGCCCAACCGCGATCTTGTCCATGTAGATGTCCGGCACGTGCAGGAACCCGCCGTCTTCGGCGAGCGCGAACAAGGACAGGGCGTCCGAGCCGCCGCGTGCCGTGATCGAGGTGCCTTCCAGCGGCATCAGGGCGACATCCACCGCCGGGCCGCGCCCGGTGCCCAGCTTCTCGCCCACATGCAGGGGCAACGCCGTGTCGTCGCCGCCCGGCCCGATGCGCACCGTGCCGTCGATGTTGAGCGACTTGAGGGTCTCCTGAATGGCGGACAAGGCGCCCTGGTCGGCCGCCCGCTCGTCGCCCATGCCCATGTGGGCCGCCGCCGCCAGGGCCGCCGCTTCCGTCACCCGGACGGCTTCCAGGGTCAGGTTGCGTTCGACGGCATAGACGGTGGTCATGTCAGAAGGCCTCGATGCGGATCATGCGCGGGGTTTCGACCACGGTGTCCAGGGCTTCCAGTTCGCCCAGCACGGCGCGGACACGGGCTTCCTCGGTCTCGTGCAGGGTGACCACCACCGGCACCGCCTCGCCAGGCGCGCGGCCGTGCTGCAGCACCGAGCCCATGGAGACTTCGTGCCGGGCCAGGATGTTGGCCACGTCGGCGAACACTCCGGGGCGGTCCAGCACCATCAGGCGCAGGTAGAACTCGCCCTTGTGGCGGTCCATGGGCGACGGTGCCGCCTTGCGCAGTTGGGCGGCGGGTACGCCGAAGGTCGGCACCCGGCGCCCGCGGGCGATGTCGGCGATGTCGGAAACCACGGCCGAGGCCGTCGGCCGCGCCCCCGCGCCGCGTCCCACGTAGACCGTGGAATCGACGAAGTCCCCGTCGGCCACCACGGCGTTGAACACGCCGTCCACCTTGGCGACCGGCCGGTCGGCAGGAACCATGCAGGGATGGACGCGCTGTTCGATGCCGTCGTCGGTGACGCTGGTGACGCCCAGCAGCTTGATGCGGTAGCCCAGTTCGTCGGCGAACTTGATGTCGAGCGGCGAAACGTGGCGGATGCCTTCGATGTTGACGTTCTCGAAGTCGATCTCGCAACCGAAGGCGATGCTGGTCAGGATCGCCAGCTTGTGGGCGGTGTCGATGCCATCCACGTCGAAGCTGGGATCGGCTTCCGCGTAACCCAGGGTCTGGGCTTCCTTCAGCACGTCGGCGAATTCGCGCCCCGAATCCCGCATGTTGGTCAGGATGTAGTTGCAGGTGCCGTTCAGGATGCCGTAGACGCGGCGCAGCCGGTTGGCCACCAAGCCTTCGCGGATGGCCTTGATGATCGGGATGCCGCCCGCCACCGCGGCCTCGAACCCCAGCGTCACGCCCTTGGCTTCCGCAGCCTTGGCCAAGGCGTTGCCGTGATGGGCGAGCAGCGCCTTGTTGGCGGTGACCACGTGCTTGCCGGCGGCGATGGCCTTCTCGCACAGTTCCTTGGCGATGCCGCCGGAACCGCCGATCAGTTCGACCACCACGTCCACGTCGTCCAGGTCGACCAGGGCACGGGCGTCGTCGAAGCGGGCGATGCCGTCCAGCGAGACGCCGGGATCGCGGGTCTTGTCCCGTTCGGCCACCGCGCGCAGTTCGACGGGCCGGCCGCAACGGGCGGCCAGAATGTCCTTGTTCTCGTGCAGCAGGCGGACCGTGCCGCCGCCGACCGTTCCCAGGCCGGCCACCGCTACCTTCAAGGGTTCGTTGCTCATGCCGTCTTCTTCCTTTCGGCGTCCTGCAGGACCTTTTCGTAATTGTGCAGGAATGACTTGATGCTGCGGTTGGCCTGGCGGATGCGGTGCACGTTCTCGACCAGGCCGAAGCGAACGAAGTTGTCTCCGTGCTCGCCGAAGCCGATGCCGGGCGCCACGGCCACCTTGGCCTCGCGCAGCAGGAGCTTGGAGAACTCCAGGGAGCCCAAGTGCTGGAAGGCCGGCGGAATGGGCGCCCAGGCGAACATGGTGGCGGGCGGCGAAGGCACGTCCCAGCCGGCTTGGTCCAGACCCTGGATCAGCACGTCGCGCCGTTCCCGGTACAGTTGGCGGAAGCCTTCCACGCAGTCCTGCGGACCGTTCAGCGCCGCCGTGGCCGCCACCTGGATGGGCGTGAAGGCGCCGTAGTCCAGGTACGACTTGATGCGCCCCAGGGCCGCGATCAGGGCCTTGTTGCCGGCCGCGAAGCCGATGCGCCAGCCGGGCATGGAGTAGGTCTTGCTCATGGAGGTGAACTCGACCGCCACGTCCTTGGCGCCCGGAACCTGCAAAATGGAAGGCGGCGGGTTGCCATCGAAGTAGATCTCGCCATAGGCGAGGTCGGACAGGATGTAGATGCCGTGGAAGCGGCAGAAATCGACCACCTGGGCGTAGAAATCGACGGTCGCCAGTTCGCATGTCGGGTTGTTGGGGTAGTTGAGCACCACCGCCACCGGCTTGGGCACGCTGTGCTGAACGGCGCGTTCCAGGGCCTTCAGCAGTTCGGCATCGGCGCGCACCGGGATGTTGCGCACCGTGGCGCCGGCGATGATGAAGCCGAAGGGATGGATGGGATAGCTGGGATTGGGCACCAGCATCACGTCGCCGGGACTGGAAATGGCGGAGGCCAGATTGGCCAGGCCTTCCTTGGACCCCAGGGTGACGATGGTCTCGCTTTCGGGATCGATGTCGACGCCGAAGCGCCGGGCGTAATAGCCGGATAATGCCTTGCGCAAGCCGGGGATGCCGCGCGACATGGAATAGCGGTGGGCCTTGGGGTTGTCCACCGCCTCCTTCATCTTCTCGCAGATATGCTGCGGCGTCGGCTGGTCCGGGTTGCCCATGCCGAAGTCGATGATGTCCTCCCCTGCGGCCCGGGCCCGTGCCTTCATGGCGTTCACTTCGGCGAACACGTAGGGGGGCAGGCGGCGGATGCGATAGAAATCCTGTTGCATGGGTAGGGTCCGACTTCATCCTTGGGTGACACAGGGGACCGGCTGCCGGTCCCGTTTCCGGGCGGCCGTCAGTCCTTCTACAGGGTGGAGGGCCGCCCGTCGAGGGGCTCAGTAGGCGAGAAACACTTCGGCTCGGCGGTTGCCGGCCTCGCCGGTCGGCATGACTTCGTAGAAGACCGGTTCGGCGTCGCCGCGCGCCTCGGTGCTGATGGCCCCCGAGGACACGCCCAGGCGCCCCAGTTCCTGGGCCACCGCGCCGGCACGCTGGTCGGACAGTCGGCGATTGACCTGCTGGTGCTGTTCCGGGGTCATGGAACGGGTACGGCTGCTGGAATGGCCGATCACGTGGATGCGGCCGCCGTGCTGCTTGTGCAGGGCGCGGACTTGACGCAGGACCTGACGGTCGGTGTCGTCCAGGCTGGTCGAACCGTCACCGAACTGAATGGTGGCGATGCGGATCATGCCCGCCGAGGGCATCCCGGCTTGGCCGGCCGCCATGGGCATGGCGGCCGTGCCCCCTTCGATGCCGCCGCCGCCGACCACCACCGTGCCGTAGTCGCCGGAAGCGGGCGCCGCATAGGCCGGCGCCGCACCTTGCGGATTGGGGCGGGTCTGGGCCAAGGCGGCCTGGTAGGCTTCCATGACGGTCATCGGCTTGGGCGAACTGGGCGGCAAGGCCGTCGCCTGAGGCATGGCCGCGGCCGGCGTCCCGGCGGTTGCCGGGGCGGTGGGCGCCGGAGCGGCTCCGGCCGCCTTGATGGTTGCGGTGCGCTGTTCGACCGCAGCGACCCCCTCGGCATCCAAGGAGGAGACGGCATCGCCCTGGCGGGCAATGGAATCGGAGGCATAGCGCCGTCCGGCGCCGTCACCCGACAGTCCGCCGCCGCTGGAGTTCCCCGATGGCTTGGCCGCCTTGCCGAGAGACCGTTCGGGAACCGACTCGAGAGTCGGGAAATCCCGCTGTTTGACGTCCTTGGCGGCCTTGTCCATCTGCTCGGCCTGGGCGGAAGCCGGGGCGGGCGCATCGACACCCTTGTCCTCGTCGCCCACCGCCCCCTTGTACCACTCGACGGGGTTGATCGCGTCGGGCACGCTGGAGCAAGCCGAAAGGCCAAGAACCGCCACCGAGGCAGCCAGGAAAGCCAGTCTGTAAACCCCCATCATCGCCCGCTCCGCTGCTTCCGCACCTTGGTCAGCGGCACTATACCGGAGTTGGACGATCATACAACGCCTTTGCATCGCAGCGCGGCAGGCGACATCCCGGCAGGGACGGCGAACCGGAACAAGGCCCCGGCCCTTCCCCTTTGCCCGCCGCGCCCAAGGGCCATTGTGCAGTGCAAAAAACCTTTGCCGAGGAAGCCCCGAAACGGTAGACTGCCCCCGTGATGCAAGGGGGCTTCCGTGTCCCGCCGCCATGGTGTCCGGTGCGAATCGCGTCGGTGCGGCGGCCCGGGGTTCCCGTTCGTCTTTCGCAAAGAGGATCGCCGCCCCATGGCCGAGCAGACCGGCACGCCCGCCCCCACTCCCGATCCCGAGGATCTCGTGCGCAACATGGCGGAAATCGCCAGCCGCAGCCAGCGCCTCGTCACCGAGTTCCTGGCCCGCCAGGCTGCCCAGGGCGGCAACGGTTCCGGATTCGGCGTATCCGATCCCCTGAACATCGGCAGCGCCTTCATGGACATGACGTCGCGCCTGATGACCGATCCGGCCAAGCTGGTGCAGGCCCAGATGTCGCTCTGGCAGGACTACCTGAAGCTCTGGCAGTCCACGACCAGCCGCTTTTTCGGCCAGGAGTCCGCACCGGTCATCGAGCCCGACAAGGCCGATCGCCGCTTCAAGGACCAGGAGTGGACGGAGAACGAGGTCTTCAACTATATCAAGCAGTCCTACCTTCTGACCTCGCGCTGGATGCGCTCGACGGTCGTCGATGTGGACGGAATGGAGGGCAAGGACGCCCAGAAGGTCGACTTCTACACCCGCCAGTTCATCGACGCCATGTCGCCCAGCAACTTCGTGATGACCAATCCCGAGGTGCTGCGCGTCACCTTGGAAAGCAAAGGCGAGAATCTGGTCAACGGCCTTAAGAACCTGCTGGACGACCTGGAACGCGGCAAGGGCCGCCTGGCGATCAGCATGACCGACTACGATGCGTTCCAGGTGGGCGGCAACGTCGCCAACACGCCGGGCAAGATCGTCTTTCGCAACGACCTGATGGAGCTGATCCAGTACAACCCGACCACCGAGACGGTGGTCCAGGCGCCGTTGCTGATCGTCCCCCCCTGGATCAACAAGTTCTACATCCTGGACCTGCGCGAGAAGAACTCCTTCATCAAGTGGGCGGTCGACCAGGGCCATACGGTGTTCGTCATTTCCTGGGTCAACCCGGACGAGACGCTGCGCGACAAGGATTTCACCGCCTACATGAAGGAAGGCCCCCTGGCGGCCATCGAGGCCGTCCAGAAGGCGACCGGCGAGGATCACGTCAACGCCATCGGCTATTGCATCGGCGGCACCCTGTTGGCATCGACGCTCGCCTACATGACCGCCAAGGGCGACGACCGCATCAAGTCGGCGACCTTCTTCACCACCATGCTGGACTTCACCGACGCGGGCGAATTGGCGGTCTTCATCGATGAGGATCAGATCGCCGGCATCGAGGAGAAGATGGCCGAGCGCGGCTACCTCGAAGGCAGCGAGATGGCGACCACGTTCAACATGCTGCGCGCCAACGACCTGATCTGGTCGTTCGTGGTCAACAACTACCTGCTGGGCAAGGACCCCTTCCCCTTCGATCTGCTGTACTGGAACTCGGATTCGACCCGCATGCCCGAGAAGATGCACAGCTTCTACCTGCGCAAGATGTACCTGGAAAACAAGCTCATCGAGCCGGGCGGCATCACGCTGGACGGGGTCGATATCGACCTGCGCACCGTCAAGACGCCGTCCTACTTCCTGTCCACCCGCGACGACCACATCGCGCCTTGGAAGTCCACCTACCAGGCGACCCAGTTCTTCAAGGGGCCGATGCGCTTCGTCTTGTCCGCCTCCGGACACATCGCGGGCGTCATCAACCCGCCGGCCGCCGGCAAGTACTGCTATTGGACCAGCGACAAGAAGCCCGGCAGAAATGCCGACGACTGGTTCGCCGGCACCACGCAGACCGACGGTTCCTGGTGGCCCGACTGGGATGCCTGGGTAAAGAAGCATGCCGGCAAGAAGCCGGTCCCGGCGCGCGTCCCCGGCAAGGGTAAGCTGAAGGTCCTGGACGACGCTCCGGGCCCCTACGTCAAGGCGCGGATCGTCTAGGCGCGCCCGTCTTCCTGGCGGATCGACGACGCGATTCCGCCAAAGACGCAGTCGCCTTAGCCGAAATCCTTAAGGCCGCTGAACAGGGGACCGCGGCTTCTGACTTCCTTCAGGCGGTGGACCAAGGAGCCGATCTGCCCCAGGAGCGGTTCGTATTTTTCGGGGTCCCTTTCCAGGCTGACGGCCAAGCCGCGGATTTCCAGTTCCAGTTCGTTGATGCGCGAGAACCGGAACTGGCTGTGCCCCGTGTCGGCAACGGAAACGAAGGCATCGATTTCACTGGCCATATCCCTGACCCGCGATTCCATCTCGCGGAACTGGGCCTGCTCGCGAATGTGCAGGAATTCGTCGTGCTGGGCGGACGTAAGGCCGTCGAGCCGGCGCCGGACCTCGGCGGCCAGAAAGGAAATCAGCCGGATTTCGTCACGGGAGATCTTCCGCCCCTCGCTCCTCGCAGCCTCCAGGTTGACGACTGCGCGCTCGATGGCGGCCAACAACCCTTCTTCAGTGGCGATCTCGTCGGCATCCAATCCCTGGGGTGGCGGCAAGATTCTGCCCATCGTGTCTTTTCCCGCGGCAAGAGCATCCCCCTTTTCCGGATCGTCGCCCGGATTGCTACGGAATCCTACAATGGATAGGAAGCGGGTTCCAATGACAACGAGGTGAATTATCCCTCAGAACCGCCGCAACAGGCGGTCGATGTAATCCCGCTCGACGAGGGGACGGGACGGATCGCCAGCCCGCCGCCTCAGTTCGTCGAGAATGGCGCGGGAGCGGGCGAGATCGGCCGCCCCCGGCAGTTTCATCCCGTCGTCGACCGCCGAACCCGCCCCCGGCCCCTGCCCGGCTTGGCGGCCGAAGGGATCTTGCAAGCCGCCCGGAGGGGCCCCGGTCAGGCCGGGCATGTTCCCTTCGCGGCGCGCCACCATGCCGGATAGGCCTTCCTGGGATTTGCGCAGGGCTTCCAGAGCCTTGCCTTCCGCGTCGACCGCCTTTTCCAGGTCGCGGCCAGCCAGGGCTCCGACGGCGGCGGCCATGGCGGTATCGGCTTCGTCCATCGACGCTGGCAGTTCGCCCAGCAGCTTGCGCGCCTTGCCCGCCATTTCTTCCAACTCGCGCCGCAATCCTTCCTGTCCGGAGGCCAGTTCCTCGAAATCGGGCGGGGGCCGGTCGCGACGGGCGGCGAATTCGTCCTTCCGACCCCGCAGGGCCTCGTAACTGCGGTCGAGAATCCGCTTCTGGCGTTCCGCCAAACCCTTCATTGCCCCGAGGATACGGGCCGCCTCCGCCAGGCGGGCGCGGCCCTCCGGCGTACGCATCTGAGCCGCCAAGCCCTGCAGCATGCCTTGCAGTTCGGCCAACCGCCGCTCCGCGGCCTCGCGGTTGCCGCTCCTCGCCAACTGGGCGATCTCGTCCACCATGCGGCGCAAGAAATCGGCGTCCACCGTCCGCGTGCCCGGCACCTGGGGCAGGCCTTCCAGGTTCTGGCGTTGCAGTTCCTGGGCCAGGGCAGACAGATATTGGTCCAGGCTGTTCTTCAGTTGCTCGGACAGGCCATCCAGGCCGTCACCCTTTTCCAGGGCCTGGCGAATCTGGTCGGCGATGCGCGCCAAATCCTGTTCGGCCTGGCCGAGTCCGCCTTCCTCCAGCCGCAGGGCCGTGCTCCAGAGCAGGGCACGCACCGTGAGCACGGCATCGTCCTCCGTGTCGAGCAGCAGTCGCGCCCGACCGACCCCCAGAGCCAGGTGGACCACCACGTCGCCCGCGTAGCGATCCGGTTCAAGCGCCAAGCGCCCCAAGGCCTCTGCCACCTGATGCCGGACTTCCGGATCGGAATCGCCCAGGCGCTTGCGCTGCTCGACCAGGAAGCGCGCCAGGGGATGGCGGAAGTCGCGTTCCGGCAGGACCGTCTCGGCCGGCGAGCTCCGGCCCGTCTTGCCCGCCGCATCGACAGCGACCAGAACCACCTGGACCGGCAATCCCGCCCAGGGATGGGCAGTGAGGTCCAATACTCCCACCCCCTGCACCTCGGTCCGCCGCCCGGCCATGGGCAGAATGGCTTCGAATTCTTCGCCGCCGCGCCGGATCAGCGTCTTGACGCGCACCACGCCGTAGTCGTCGGACGCCGCATAGGCCAAGCGCAACCGGGCGCGCTCGGTGGCCTTCGGCGGTCCGGCAAGCCGCACCGCGGGCGGCTCATCGGGAATCAGGCGGTACGACCAGTGGCCCAGTTCGCGCAGGCCGCGCGACAGCGTCAGAGAGTCGCCGCCCGCGATGACGCCCTCGACCCGGTAGCTGCCCAGGCCCAGCGAGGCGGAAGGCAGGACCATGCCCCCCACCTTGAGCGATGGCGCCGCATCGAGCCCCCCCACTTGGGCCATCAGGGTGCTGCCCTCGGGCACCTCGAAGATCTGCCGCGGGCTTGGCGTCAGATGAAGAACCGGCCGTCCGGTATAGGGAGGGGGGGAAATCCAAAGATCGACCGTGGGCGGCAAGCCGGGTGGAAGCAAGGGGGGAGAAAGAGCCCGGCCCAAGCGCATCGACGTCTCGTCGCCGGCCACCACGCCCCCCGTCACCAGGAGCAGCAGCACGGCGGCACGCAAGGCCCGCGGATCGTGGCGGGCAAGGCCGGGCGCCGGGGCCTTCAGCCTCAGGGCGGGCAGGCGCTCCAGAAGGCGGCGGCGATGGGTGGCCCACAGGGTCTCCGCGACCGGATCGCCCCGCCCGGCCGCCAATCGATCGTCGAGGGCCGTCAGCATGTGGTGATCCAGGGCGCTGTCCCGCTCCAAACGGGCGCGGGCCTCGGCCTCGGAGGCAAGGCCAAAATCCCTCAGCCCCCGCCATGAAACAAAGCCGAAAGCGATGGCGAAGACGCCCAGGACCAAGGCATGCAGCCATCCCGGCAACCGCGGCAGGACATCGAACCAAGCCAGGGCAAGAAACAAAGCGGCGATGCCGACTCCCGGCCACAGCCGGGGCCACAGCCGCTCCCAGAGGAGGACGAGACGCGCCACTCCCAGGAGGAGCGGCGGAGTCATCTAGCCCTCCAGCCAGGCCGGCGTCTTTTCCCGCGCCAGCATGTCGTCGACCGTGATCCGGTCCCGCACCAGGGCGAAGTCGCCGCCCCGCACCATCACCTCGGGCGTCAGGGCGCGGGCGTTGTACATGGAAGCCATCGCCGCGCCATAGGCCCCGGCGGTCCGCAGCGCCACCAGATCGCCCGCCTTCAGCGGCGGCAGGGCGACTTCCTTGGCGAAAGTGTCGCCCGACTCGCAGACCGGCCCCACCACGTCCACGTCGGCGAAGCGTGTCCCGGTCTTGGGTTCCGCGACCGGGACGATGGCATGGCGGGCGCCGTACATGGCGGGGCGGATCAGGTCGTTCATGGCCGCATCCAGGATGACGAACCGGCGGGTGGCCCCTTCCTTGATATAGAGCACCCGCGCCACCAGCACACCGGCGTTGCCGACGATCGAGCGGCCGGGTTCCAGGATCAGGTTGCCCTCGACGCCCCGGAAGACCTCGCGCACCACCTGGGCGTAATCGGCCGGCGAGGGCGCGATCTCGCCCTGGTAGGGAACGCCCAGGCCACCGCCCAGGTCCAGGTTGCGGATGGCGTGGCCGTCGGCCCGCAGCATGGCGACCAGGTCGCGGAGCCGGACGTAGGCCTCGCGGTAGGGCTGAAGGTCCAGCAACTGCGAGCCGATATGGACAGCCGCCCCCACCACCTCCAGGCCCGGCATGGCGCGGGCCCGCGAATAGACCTCGTGGGCGCGGGTCCATTCGATGCCGAATTTGTTCTCGCGCCGGCCGGTGGTGATCTTTTCGTGGGTGCCGGCGTCGATATCCGGGTTGACCCGGACCGCCACCGGCGCCTTCACGCCCTTGGCCTCGGCGATCTCCGACAGCGCCGCCAGTTCCGGTTCGGATTCCACGTTGATCTGCAAGATGCCGGCGTCCAGGGCGAGGGCCAGTTCGTCCCGGCTCTTGCCGACGCCGGAAAAGACGATGCGCGCCGGCAAGACGCCGGCCGCCAGCGCCCGCTTCATCTCGCCGCCCGACACCACGTCGGCGCCCGCCCCCAGACGGGTCAGGCTGCGGATCACCGCCAGGTTGGGATTGGCCTTGACCGCATAGCAGACGGTGGCCGGCATATCCGCGAAGGCTTCCGCGTAGGCCCGGTAGTGGCGTTCCAGGGTGGCGGAGGAATAGCAGTAGAAGGGCGTGCCGACCGCTTCCGCGATCGCGTCGATGGTCACATCCTCCGCGCACAGGCGGCCGGAACGGTATTCGAAATGGTCCATGGCGCCCGGTCCTATTCGCTGGGATATTCCTGCGGCGGCTTCTCGCCGGGCAGGTACTGGATCTTGCCCTTGCGACCGCAGCCCGCCACCGCGGCCAGGCCGAACACCAGGAGGAACACCGTCAGCGGGCGCAGGATCTTGCTCATCTCGTCACTCTCCCAGGAAGCGCTTGCGGGCCTCGGCCAGCGCGGCCCGCACCCTCTCGGGCGCCGTGCCGCCGAAGCTGGTGCGGCTCTGCACCGAATTGTCCACCCCGAGGACCCCGAAGACCGCTTCCGTGATTCCGGCTTCCACCGGGCGCATGTCGTCCAGGGACAGTTGCTCCAGGCCGCAGCCCTTTTCTTCGGCCAGCTTGACCAGGCGCCCGGTGACGTGATGGGCTCGGCGGAACGGCATCTTCAGTTCCCGTACCAGCCAGTCGGCCAGGTCGGTGGCGGTGATGAAGCCCTTGGCCAGCGCCGCGCGCATGCGCCCCGCATCGAATTCGGCTTCCGCCAGCATGCCGGCCATGGCAGCCAGGCAGAGCCCCAAGGTGTCGGCGGCGTCGAAGGCCGGTTCCTTGTCTTCCTGCATGTCCTTGCCGTAGGCGAGCGGCAGGCCCTTGAGCACCACCAAAAGGCCGTTCAGCGCCCCGATCACCCGGCCGGCCTTGGCCTTGACCAGTTCGGCGGCGTCGGGATTGCGCTTCTGCGGCATGATCGAGCTGCCGGTGGTGAAGGCGTCCGACAGGCGAACGAAGCCGAACTGGTCGGTGCACCAGAGCACGATTTCTTCCGCCATGCGCGATAGGTGCACGGCGAGGATGGAACCGGCGGCCAGGAATTCGAGCGCGAAGTCCCGGTCCGAAACCGCGTCCAGGGAATTGGCCATCGGCCGGTCGAAGCCCAGGGCCGCCGCCGTCATGTGGCGGTCGATGGGAAACGAGGTGCCGGCCAGCGCCGCCGCGCCCAGGGGGCTCTCGTTCAGCCGTCGGCGGCAGTCGGCCAGCCGGCTGCGGTCGCGGCCCAGCATCTCCACCCAGGCCAGCAGGTGGTGGGCCAGCACCACCGGCTGGGCGGCCTGCAGGTGGGTGAAACCCGGCATCACGGTTTCCACATGGCGTTCCGCCTGGGCTATCAGCACCCGCTGCAGGGTCGTCGCCGCGCCTTCCAGTTGATCCAAGGCATCGCGCACCCAAAGCCGGAAGTCGGTCGCCACCTGGTCGTTGCGCGAACGCGCCGTGTGCAGGCGGCCCGCCGCCTCGCCGACGATTTCCGCCAGCCGGGTTTCCACGTTCATGTGGATGTCTTCCAGCGAACGCTTGAATTCGAAGCGGCCGGAGGACATTTCTTCCAGGACTTGACCGAGGCCCTTGAGGATGGCGTCGGCATCGGCTTGGGTTATGATGCCCGTCTTCGCCAGCATGGCGCAGTGGGCCTGGGAGCCTCGGATGTCCTGGGCGAACAGCCGCTTGTCGAAGCCGATGGAGGCGTTGATCTCCTCCATCACGGCCGACGGGCCGGCGGCGAAGCGCCCGCCCCAGATGGTGCTGGTGTCCTTGGTGGACGGAGGAGAAGAGGAAGTCATGGGTCGTACTGTCCTGGCCGCGGTGATCGCGAGCGTGATTGTCGCCATATCCCCGCCGGTTGCAAGCGCCGAGGCGAGTTGCTCGCCCGATGCCGTGGCCTACCGGGGCTTCAAGGTCACGAACCCGCCCAAGCCGGTCCCCGACGAGCCTGTGGCCGTGGTCGGCGAGAAGCTGGTAACGCTGCCGGGCTACAAGGGCAAGGGAATCGTTTTGAACTTCTGGGCTACTTGGTGCCCCCCCTGCATCAAGGAGATGCCTTCCCTGTCGCGCCTTCAGGACAAACTGGCGGCCGCGAAGGAAAAGATCGAAGTTGTCACCGTCTCCCAGGACCGCCTGGGCGAGCCGGCAGTGAAGAAATTCTTCGAAGGCGCCAGGATATCGAACCTGCCCATGCTACTCGACCCCCGCACCCGTCTCGGCCAACTCCTGCTGGTCTCGGGGCTGCCGACCACCCTGTTCATCGATGCCTCGGGCCGCGAGCGCGCCCGCTGGATCGGCCCCGCCGAATGGGATTCTCCCCAAATGATTAACTTGGTCAAGGCCTGCACCCGACCTTGAAGCGGCCTACCGCGCCAAGCGTACGGTCGTCGTCCCAAAGGCGGCGGCGGGATCGGGTTGGGCGGTGGCTTGCGGGCCGGCATCCGCCAGGGCCTTTCGCGGGATGAGGTCGACCACCAACTGGTAGCGGCCGCCCTTGGCCGCCGGCGGCAGGGAACGGACCTGCCCAACCCGGACCGGCTCGGCGACGATCAGGGCAAGATCCCCTCCCCCGTTTTCCCCGGCCCCGAACAGGTACTTGGAGACCAAGCCGCCGGTCCTCCGGCCGCTGGCCGGCACCTCCCAATGAATGGACGGAAAATTCAACAGCACCGAGCGGCCCGAAGGCGTCACCCGCCAGGAAGCGGGAGCCGGCCCGGTAAGATCCAGGGAAACCTGGGTGTGCGCCCCTTGCCGCATCACCCGCAGATCGGTCACCGCAGCCACCAGGGCCGGCGTGGCTGCCGCATCCCCCCGCGGCCAAGTAGCGATTTCCGAGGGTGGCAAGCCCGCCAACTGTTCGGCCGCGACGACGGGCCCCGTGACAAGCACCGTCACCGCCAGAACTGTCCATAACCCCAATCGCATGGCGCACCTCAAAATACGGGGGACCGAAGAAGCGATTCCCCCACATCTTGGAGATAACACTATATATTGCAAACAGTATTTATCCGGCGTCGATATTTTGGGAACAAACGCGAGTCGTCGAGCCCATCGCGAGACTTCATGACTCGGCGGTATCGGAACCGCGAGGGTCCGTCCTGGTGTTTGCCTTCTTCTTCCAGGAAGAGAGATGTGAACCGTTTGTTAAGCGATTCGGGTCAGGATGACTCCAGAGCTTGTCAGAACGACGGCACACCCAAGAAAGGGAACCCCATCATGTCCTTCGCCCAACGTCAAATGTTGATCGGCCGCTACGCAACCTTCCTCAAGGCGCTCAATGCCGCCGCCCTGCGCTCCTGCAGCCCCGATCAGGCCGCCTTCTATCGCCGCTACGCCTCGCGCGTCTCCGGCATGCTGGCCGACCTTCAGCCGACGCGGCATTGATTTCTCTCTGTGTCCTCCTGCAGCAAAGGCCTCGACTCCGTCGCCCTTGACCTGCCTCAGCGCCCCCCCCCAATCCACGCCATATGGATTTTGTGATCTCGCCGCCCCATGACGTGGGGTAGATTGAAGGACTTGGCGGGCATTCGCCCTTCCCCGGAATTCCTGGATAAACCAGAAGAAAGCCCCGCCTCTTGCGAGGCGGGGCTTCTCGAGGATGGGTTCTAGTTCGAACCCGAACCTTACGAGCTGTAGTACATCTTGAACTCGATCGGGTGCGGGGTGTGTTCGAAGTTGTAGACCTCTTCCCACTTCAGTTCGAGATAGCTGTCGAGGAAGTCGTCGGAGAACACGTCACCCTTCTTGAGGAACTCGCGATCCGCTTCCAGGGCGCCGATGGCCTCGCGGAGCGAGCCGCAGACGGTCGGGATGTTCTTCAACTCGTCGGGCGGCAGGTCGTAGAGGTTCTTGTCCATGGCGTCGCCCGGGTGGATCTTGTTCTGGATGCCGTCCAGGCCGGCCATCATCATGGCCGCGAAGCCCAGGTACGGATTGGCGGTCGGGTCCGGGAACCGAACTTCGACGCGCTTGCCGTTGGGCGAGTTGGAGAAGGGGATGCGGCAGGAAGCCGAGCGGTTGCGGGCCGAGTAGGCCAGCAGCACCGGAGCCTCGAAGCCGGGGATCAGCCGCTTGTAGCTGTTGGTGCCCGGGTTGGTGATGGCGTTGATCGCCTTGGCGTGCTTGATGATGCCGCCGATGTAGTAAAGCGCGGCGTCGGACAGGTCAGCATAGCCCGAACCCGCGAAGGTCGGCTTGCCGGACTTCCAGATGGACTGGTGCACGTGCATGCCCGAACCGTTGTCGCCGACGATCGGCTTCGGCATGAAGGTCGCGGTCTTGCCGTAGGTGTGAGCGACCATCTGGACCACGTACTTGTACATCTGCACGTTGTCGGCCGAAGTCACCAGGGTGTTGTACACCATGCCCAGTTCGTGCTGGGAAGGCGCCACCTCGTGGTGATGCTTGTCCATCTTGACGCCCATCTCCTTGAGCGTCATCACCATCTCGGAGCGCATGTCGGGGATGCTATCGACCGGCGGAACCGGGAAATAGCCGCCCTTGACCGGAGGACGGTGGCCGGCATTGCCTTCGGCCAGCAGCTTGCCGGTGACCCAGGGACCTTCCTCGGAGTCCAGCTCGTAGAAGCTGCCGTTCATGCCGACGTTGAAGCGCACGTCGTCGAACACGAAGAATTCCGGCTCGGGACCGAAATAGGCGGTATCGCCGATGCCGGTCGACTTCAGGTAGGCCTCGGCGCGCTTGGCGATGGAGCGCGGGTCGCGGTTGTAGGGCTGGCCGGTCGAGGGCTCCATGATGTCGCAGAACAGGATCATCTGCGGCTGGGCCGAGAAGGGATCCATCACCGCCGAAGTGGCGTCGGGGATCAGGGACATGTCGGACTCGTTGATCGCCTTCCAGCCAGAGATCGACGAGCCGTCGAACATGATGCCGTCCTCGAAGGCGGACTCGTTGATGAAGTCCGAGCACATGGCCAAGTGCTGCCACTTGCCCTTCGGATCGGTGAAGCGGAGATCCACGAACTGGATGTCCTTCTCCTTGATCATCTTGAAGACGTCTTCAGGCTTCTTGCAGTTCAGGGACATGGGATGGTTCCCTCCGTTGGATGTGAAATCGTCAGATGGCGTCGTTGCCACGCTCGCCGGTGCGCACGCGGATGATGTCTTCCACGCTGGAAATGAAGATCTTGCCGTCGCCGATGCGCCCGGTCTTGGCGGCTCGCATGATGGCTTCGATGGCCTGTTCGACCTGGGTGTCGGCGACCACCAGTTCGATCTTCACCTTGGGCAGGAAATCCACCACGTACTCGGCGCCACGGTACAGCTCGGTATGGCCCTTCTGGCGGCCGAACCCCTTGGCCTCGATGACGGTCATGCCCTGCAGGCCGATCTCGTGCAGGGCTTCCTTCACCTCGTCGAGCTTGAAGGGCTTGATGATGGCTTCGATCTTTTTCATGTAAGGCGCGCCTCCTTGCCTCGGGACTTTCGCGGCGCGCGCCTCATAGCACGCGCCATGCCAAGAAGAAATAGTCGGAATTCCGCAGGAGCCCTTTCGCCGGCCGGAAGAAAAGTGCCCAAAAAAAGAGCGTCTGCCAAAAAATCAGGCCGACGTATCGATCACCTCGATCTCGTGGATGATCTCGGCGGTCTTGCCGAGCATGATGGAAGCCGAACAGTACTTGTCGGCAGAAAGCTGGACCGCCCGTTCCACCTTGGCGCGGTCCAGGCCCTTGCCCTCGACGATGTAGCGCATGAGGATGCGGGTGAAGACCTTGGGATTGGCCTCGGCGCGCTCGGCTTCGATCTCGATGGCGCAGTCCTCGATCTTCTGGCGGCCCTTCTCCAGGATGTCGACCACGTCGAAGGCGGTACAGCCGCCCATGCCCATAAGCAGCATCTCCATGGGCCGGGGGCCCAGGTTGCGCCCGCCCAGGTCGGGGGGGCCATCCATCACCACCGTGTGGCCGCTGCCCGATTCGCCCATGAAGCTGCGGGCCTCGACCCATTTGACGCGCGCTTTCATCCTGCTCTCCCGCTTCAAGAGGCGGGGAGTATAGCGGACTGCCGCCGGGCATGGTACAGGCTTTCCCATGAAAGCGGGCAACGCGTTCCTTTCCGGGCTGGGCACCACGGTCTTCACGCGCATGAGCGCCCTGGCCGCCGAACACGGCTCGGTCAACCTGGGCCAGGGCTTCCCCGACGAGGACGGAGCCCCGGACGTGGTGGAGGCGGCCGCCCGCGCCCTGCTGGAAGGGGGAACCGCCAACCAGTATCCGCCCATGGCCGGGCTGCCTGCGCTACGTCAGGCGGTGGCGGCGCACGACGCCCGCTTCTACGGCATCGACGCGGACTGGAAAACCGAGGTCCTGGTGACGTCGGGCGCCACCGAGGCCTTGGCCGATTGCCTGTTCGGCCTGATCGAGGCGGGCGACGAGGTGGTGCTGATCGAGCCGCTCTACGATTCCTACCTGCCCATCGTCCGCCTGGCCGGCGGCGTGCCGCGCCTAGTGCGTCTGGAGCCGCCCCTTTGGGAACTGCCGCGCAAGGCTTTGGCCGCCGCTTTTTCGGACAAGACCAAGCTGGTTGTGCTCAACACTCCGCACAATCCGTCGGGCAAAGTCTTTACCCGCGACGAACTGGAATTCGTTGCCGGACTGATGGAAAGGCACGACGCCTTCGCCGTCTGCGACGAGGTCTACGAACATCTGCTGTTCGATGGCCGCCGCCACATTCCCTTGATGACCCTACCCGGCATGCGGGACCGCTGCTTGCGCATCGGTTCGGCCGGCAAGACTTTCTCGGTCACCGGCTGGAAGGTGGGCTACGTGACCGGGGCGGCAAAATTGCTGGAACCCGTGGTGAAGGCCCACCAGTTCGTCACCTTCACCACGCCCCCCAACCTGCAGAAGGCGGTGGCCGATGGCCTGGGCAAGGAAGACTCGTATTTTTCCGGCTTGGCGGGCCGCCTGCAGGCCAAGCGCGACCGTCTGGCCCAGGGGCTGAGGGAAGTTGGCTTCGCGGTGCTGGAAGCGGCGGGGACCTACTTCCTGACCATCGACTTCCGACCGGTCGGTTTCGATGGCGACGACGAGGCCTTCTGCCGCCACATCACGGTAGAGGCGGGAGTCACCGCCGTCCCGGTCAGCGCCTTCTACGGCGAGGCCGACATCGACCATTTCGCCCGCTTCTGCTTCTGCAAGAAGGATGCGGTGCTGGACGAAGCCGTCGGTCGCCTGAAGAGGCATTTCGGCGAACGGGGGACTTAGCCCCTCAAGCTGGAACGGAGATCCTGCAGCCAAGCCAGGTGGGATTCCAGTTGGCCGATGTCGTGATCCAGCCAATCCGCCATGAAGCCGGGTTCTTCGGCGTGGTGGTGGCGCAGGTCGTCCAGGCGGGCAAGCTCCTTGTCGCAGGCCTCGATCAGCAGGTCGACCTGGGCCTCCTGGTCGGGGCGTTCCAACAGGTGCAGGAAACGGAATTTGAGGGCAACCACCAGCTTGTTCAGCTCGGTGGCGGCGGCACGTACGTTGGCGGTGAGCAGGCCATGCAGTTCCCGGCGGCCCTGGTCGGTGAGGATCAGTTCGGCGTCGTCCTCCATGCCGCTGCCGGAGACTGTGGCCACCAGCCCTTCATAGCGCAGCAATTCGATGGACGTGCCCATGATTTCGGAGGATGGGCCGGTGATGCGGCTGACGAAGTGGCGGATGGCATGGGCTAGCGCGCCATAGCGCTGCGGCCCGCCCGCCAGGGTGCCGAGTGCGCAAAGGCGGATCGCTTCCTTGGGCGTCAGTGTGTGGTCGGAAAACATGCCGCCCATCCTACCGGCATCGCGGGCGTCTGTCTCGGGTCAGCTCCTTGCCGACTCGTCAGGAAGCCTTCGATATCCCGATGGGAATTGGGAGGACGAGTTTCATCGTCCGAGGACGCTCAACCTGCTTGTCGGCGGCGGTGACGATTGTATAGTGGTTGAGACACGGACTTAGTATCACTAGGCCTGCCGCCATTTTTTTTCTGAGGAGTGCGCCATGAAACTTTTTGCCACTGCGTTGCTAGTCGGTCTGACCGCCCTGACTTCCAATGTCGCCCTGGCCGATTCCGATGACATGAAGTGGATTGCCAAGTGCATAAAGGACAACGCCGACGCCAAGGTGGGATCTGAGGTGGTCATCAAGTATTGCACCTGCATGAACAACAAGATGGGCGACAACGAAACCCAATCCATCAGCACCTGGGAAAAGACCCACCCCAAGGAGATGAAGGCTTGCGAAGCGGAATCCGGTTGGAAGTAATCCCCACTGCATGATGGATCTCGAACAGGAGCCAGTCGCGCCGATTGGCTCCTGTTCTCTTCAGGCTGGCACCGACGCTCCGCGGGAAATCCCCCCAAAGCACTACCATGATAAGCAACCAACAATACTCGGCAGCACGTCCATCGCAGATACGGCGACAAGAAAACCAGCTCACAATATTAATTAGTATATATTATATGCATATTGAATATAAATATAATTAAATTACCGATATGTTGATATTAATACATAAACAATGCTGCAATTCGCGGACGCAACAACACATTACACAGTGGCAATAAGCAAAGTATACTGACGATATCCCCGCAACATCAGTATCAATACGGATATTTTTTATTTGTCAGGTTGACACCCGATGCTGCGGATGCTAATGCCCTGCGACGCCCCGCACAAGGGGATAAGGTATGCGTTTTATGCATTCATACCTGAACTTTTGTGCATCGGTCATGTAATCGGGGGAGCATGATACCGTCAATGGACATCCCCCGTAGAATGCTGCATGGCAACATCCGGTGGAGGATAGACAATGAGCAATACACACCTCGCCGATAGGATCCAGAATAATCCGAAATTCGAAGAACTCGTCCGCAAGCGGCGGGCGTTCGCCTGGACTCTTTCGGCCATCATGCTGGCTATCTATTTCGGCTTCATTTTCATGATCGCCTATGCCAAGGATTTCCTCGGCTCGCCGATTTCCGTCGGCAGCGTCGGCACCGTCGGATTCCCGATCGGGGTCGGCGTGATCCTCAGCGCCATCGCCCTGACCGGAATCTACGTCCGCCGGGCCAATACCGAATTCGACGACCTCAACCACGAGATCATCAAGGACGCCTGGAAATGAAGCGTTTTGCCCATCTCGCCGCCCTGGCGGGCGGCCTGTCGCTGATGGCCGGCGCCGCCCTTGCGGGCCCGGCGGTCGAAGCGGCCCAGAAGCAGGCGACCAACTATACCGCGATCAGCATGTTCGTGGTCTTCGTCCTTGCCACCCTGGGCATCACCTACTGGGCGGCCAAACGCACCAAGACGGCTGCCGACTTCTACGCGGCCGGCGGCGGCATCACCGGCTTCCAGAACGGCTTGGCGATCGCCGGCGACTACATGTCGGCGGCGTCGTTCCTGGGTATTTCTTCCCTGGTCTACCTCCAGGGTTACGATGGCCTGATCTACTCGGTCGGCTGGCTGGTCGGCTGGCCGATCATCCTGTTCCTGCTGGCCGAACGCCTGCGCAACCTGGGCAAGTTCACCTTCGCCGACGTGGCCAGTTACCGCCTGGGGCGCAAGCCGGTGCGCACCTTCGCGGCCACCGGGGCGTTGGTGGTCGTGATCTTCTACCTGATCGGCCAGATGGTCGGTGCGGGCCAGTTGATCAAGCTGCTGTTCGGCATGGACTACATTTATGCCGTGATGCTGGTCGGCGGCCTGATGATCATTTACGTGACATTCGGCGGCATGGTGGCGACCACCTGGGTGCAGATCATCAAGGCCTGCCTGCTTCTGGGCGGCGCCACGGTGATCGCGATCGGCGTGATGTACAACTTCGGCTTCTCCTTCGAAAGAATGTTCGTCAGGGCTGTCGAGGTCCATCCCAAGGCGATGGCCATCATGAAGCCGGGAACGCTGGTGACCAACCCCATCGAGGCCATTTCCCTGGCCCTGGCCCTGATGTTCGGCACCGCCGGCCTGCCCCACATCCTGATGCGCTTCTTCACCGTTCCCGATGCCAAGGCGGCCCGCAAGTCGGTGTTCTATGCCACCGGATTCATCGGCTACTTCTACATCCTGACCTTCATCATCGGCTTCGGCGCCATCACCATGGTGGCCACCAACCCCGAGTATCTGGACGCCGCCAAGGGCGCCCTGAACCTCCGGGGCGGCAACAACATGGCGGCCATCCACCTGTCGCATGCCATCGGCGGCGACCTGTTCCTGGGCTTCATCTCCGCGGTGGCCTTCGCCACCATCCTGGCGGTGGTGTCCGGCTTGGCCCTGGCCGGGGCGTCGGCCATCTCGCATGACCTCTACGCCAACGTCTTCGCCCACGGCAAGACGACCGAGGGCAAGGAAGTCATGGTCTCCAAGATGGCCAGCCTGGTACTGGGCGTGATCGCCGTGTTCCTCGGCATCATCTTCGAGAAGCAGAACGTCGCCTACATGGTCGGGTTGACCTTCGCCATCGCGGCGTCGACCAACTTCCCGATCCTGGCGCTGTCCCTGTTCTGGAAGGGCCTGACGACCCGCGGCGCGGTGATCGGCGGCTTCATGGGCCTGGGCGCGGCAATCCTGCTGACCGTGCTGGGACCGACGGTGTGGGTCGACGTGTTCAAGAACCCGGCCGCCATCTTCCCGTTCAAGTACCCGGCCCTGTTCTCGATGCCGGTCGCCTTCATCGCGAGTTGGCTGTTCTCCGTCACGGACAACAGCGAGCGGGCCAACCAGGAGCGCGAGGCTTTCGCGGCGCAGGTGATCCGGTCCGAGACCGGCCTGGGCGCCGAAGGGGCTGCCGCCCACTAGAGAATTTCCCCCAAAAGGGGAAGCCTGCGATGACTTGGGGCCGCCGGACAACCGGCGGCCCTCTTCTTTTCAGATCAGGCCGGCCAAAGGCGAGGACGGATCGGCGTACATCTTGCGCGGCATGCGTCCGGCCAGGTAGGCGAGGCGACCAGCCTCGATGGCCAGCTTCATGGCGCGGGCCATCTTGATGGGGTCCTTGGCCTCGGCGATCGCGGTGTTCATCAGCACACCGTCGCAACCCAGTTCCATGGCGATGGCGGCATCCGAGGCCGTGCCGACGCCGGCATCGACCAGCACCGGCACCTTGGCCTGTTCGACGATCAGGCGAATGTTGACCGGATTCTGAATCCCCAGGCCGGAGCCGATGGGGGCCGCCAAGGGCATGATGGCGACGCAGCCCAGGTCCTCCAGGCGCTTGGCCAGGATGGGATCGTCGGAGCAGTAGACCATCACCTTGAAGTCCTCCGCGATCAGAACCTCGGCGGCCTTCAGGGTCTCGACCATATTGGGGTAAAGGGTTTTCTGGTCGCCCAGCACCTCCAGCTTGACCAGGTCCCAGCCACCCGCCTCGCGGGCCAGGCGCAGGGTGCGCACCGCTTCCTCGGCGGTATAGCAGCCGGCGGTGTTGGGCAGGTAGGTGTAGGTCTTGGGATCGACGTAGTCGACCAGCATGGGCTGCTTGGGATCGGTGATGTTGACCCGGCGCACGGCCACGGTGACGATCTCGGCACCCGAGGCCTCGATAGCCTTGGCGGTTTCCTCGAAATCCTTGTACTTGCCGGTTCCCACCAGCAGCCGCGACCAATAGCGCTTCCCCGCCACCTCGAAATGATCGCCCCCTTCCCGGCCGTTGCCGCCGCCGATGAAGTGGACGATCTCCAGCCTGTCGCCGTCGCCCACGGTCAGGGTGGCGTACTGGGACTTGGGCACGATCTCCATGTTGCGTTCCACCGCGACCTTGCGGCCGTCCAGCCCGATGCGGGCCAGGAGCTGTTCCACCGTCACCGGGGCATCCAGGGACCGTTCTTCGCCGTTGATGGTCACACGCATGGGGGGCCTTCCATCCTTGATGTCGCTGGCGCCTATCATGGGGAGGCGCGCGTCCGGTTTCAACGGGGAAGGATCGGACTCCACAAGAAGCGGTCGGAAACCCTAGCGGATTCCCGACCGCGGACCGGAACCCGCGTCCGGCTCTGGGGGGGCCAGTGGGGACCGGCGCGGGCCCCGGAACTCTCCCGGCGACAAACTCCGGCCGCCGGATGATGATGAGTCCTTCTCGGTTACCCATTTAACAAGAAGATTGTGGCAAAATTAGGGCGTCATCGCTCCTACAGGAGCTTGCACGCCAGAACGGCCGCAAGGGCCCCGGCCAGATCGGCCAGCAAAGCGGCGGCGACTGCGTGGCGCACCTTGCGGACGCCCACGGCACCGAAATAGACGGCCAGCACATAGAAGGTGGTCTCGGTCGAGCCGTAGATGGTGCTCGCGAGATACCCCGTGTAGCTGTCCGGCCCGATGGCCGGGTCCTGCAACAGGCTCGCCAGATACCCATAGGCGCCTGAGCCGGTCAAGCTGCGCAACAGAGTGAGGGTCACCGCCTCGGGCGGCAGGCCGAAGGGTGTGGTCAGACGCCCCAGCGGCCCGATGACCGCATCCAGGGCTCCAGAGGCGCGGAACAGCGCCACCGCCGCCAGGATAGCCACCAGATAGGGGATGATCCGCACGGCCACCTGGAATCCGTCCTTGGCGCCCTCGACGAAGCTTTCGTAGACCTTCACCTTGCGGACGGCGCCGAAGGCCACCAAGCCGGCCACCAGCCCCGGCAGTATCCAGGGCGATACGGCCTTGTTGTTGAGAATCAGCACCGGCACCAGGGCGAGCACGCCCGTCAGCAAAAGCCAGGACACCCAGGCCGGATAGCTGCCGGGATCGAGAAGCTCCTCCGCCGACGGTGGCGGCAGGGTCTCCGCCGGGCCAGGCTGGACCGCCGCCCGCCACCGGCCCTGCATCAGCTTGGCCGCCAGGATGGCGATGCCCGTCGCCACCAGGGTGGCGAAGAGCGTCGTGCCGACCACCCCGGCCGGATCGGCCGAACCGGCGGCGGCACGCAAGGCGATCACGCTGGTCGGCACCAGGGTCACGTTGGCGGTGTTTATCGCCATGAACAGCACCATGGCGTCGCTGGCGATTCCCTTGGCCGGATTCAGGCGGTCGAGTTCCTGCATGGCGCGGATGCCGAAGGGCGTCGCGGCGTTGCCCAGCCCCAGGGTGTTGGCCGACATGTTCAGGACCATGGCGCCCATGGCGGGATGGCCGGGCGGCACCTCGGGGAACAGGCGGTTCATCAGGGGGCGCAGGGCCTTGGCCAGCACCACCAGCAGGCCGCCCGCCTCGGCCACCTTCATCAGCCCCAGGAACAGGGCCATGATGCCGACCAGCCCTATGGACAACTCCACGGCGCTACGCGCCGCCTCGACCAAGGCGGCCCCCAGCAGGTCCATGGGAGCCTTGCCGCCCGCCCCGTCCCAGGCGATTTGCCGGACGGCGGTCAACCCGAAACCGGCCAGCACGAGGATGACGAAAATGACGTTCATGGGCGCATCATAGCCGAAAAAGGAAAGGGCGGGGACCTTGCGATCCCCGCCCCGATCCGATCAGGCTATCCGGAGGCTCAGCCCCAGATGTCCTGGGCGATATTGATGTACCAGCCCCAGGCGTTCTTGGCTTCGAGACGACGGAACTCGTCGCCGGCCTTGGCCGGAGACACGCCGCCCGAACCCTTGACGCCCGCGTAGCCCTTCTCGCCCAACTCGTACACCGCGGTGACCGAAATGCCCCACTCGGGCGTCACCATGGAATAGCAGGTGTTGGTGGTCTTGGGCGTGCCCGGCTTCTCGCCGTTCAGGAAACGGGAGACCGCCGCGGCGGCGACCTTGGCCTGGGTGTTGGCGGCATTGCCGGACTTCGGCATGCCGGTCACCACGGCGGCGTCGCCGATCACATGGATACCCTTGGCCTTCTTCGATTCGAAGGTCGCGAGATCGATGTCGCACCAGCCCTTGTCGTTGGTCAGGCCGGCGGCGATGGCGATCTTGCCGGCGCTCTGCGGCGGGATGACGTTCAGGACGCCCGCCTTGTGCTCGCCGAACTCGGTGTAGGCGATGCGCTTGGCGGCGTCGACGCGGGTCACCTTACCGTCCTTGGAGGCGGGCACCCACTCGACGTAGCCCTTCATGTTCTGCTCCCAGCCTTCCATGAACAGGCCCTTCTTGGCGAAGTCCTCCTTGGCGTCGAGGATGATCACCTTGGACTTGGGCTTGTTGTTCTTCAGGTAGTAGGCCATGGTGCCGGCACGCTCGTACGGCCCCGGCGGGCAGCGGTACGGATCGGCCGGGGCGACGATGATCACCGGCTTTCCGTTTTCCAGGTCCTGGAGCTGCTTGTTGAGCAGAGCGGTCTGCGGACCGGCCTTCCAGGCGTGCGGGGCGATGTCATGCTCCGCGGCGGTATAGCCGGGCATGTCCTTCATGTCGATGCCGGGCGACATGATGAGGCGGTCGTACTCGAACACGCGGCCGCCCTTGGTGGTGACCTTGCCGCCTTCGCCCATGGAGCCCTTGCCGGGCTCGACGCCGACCACCAGGTCGATGACAACGTTGACCTTGTGCTTCTCTGCCAGGGCCTTGTAGTTCTGCTTCAGGCTGTCCAGCGAGGTGAAGCCGGCGAACTTGGCGTTGAAGAACGTCACGTTCGACAGCGGGCAGGAATAGAAGTGATCTTCCGGCGTGATCAGGGTCACGTCGATAGCGGGATCGAAGAACTTCAGGTATTTGGCGGCGGTAGCGCCACCGAAGCCGCCACCGACGACGACCACGCGCTTGGGCGCGGAAGGCTGGCAGCCGATGAGCGGAAAGGTCGACACGGCGCCCACGGCGCCGGCGGCCTTCAGGAAATTGCGACGAGTGTTGTTCATCAGTCTATACCCCCTGCTCACTTGCCGGCCTTGCCGGCGTTCGCCTTCTCGAAGTACTGGGCGATCGCTTCGACTTCCGCTTCGGTATAGCCCTTGGCGATACGGTTCATGATGGTCGAAGCCTTCTTGTCGGCCTTGAATTCGGCCATCTTCGAGACCATGCGCTTGGCGGAGAGCTGATCCAGTTCGTCGACGATGCCGACGCTCGCCCCATTGGTGCCATGGCAGTTGAAGCAGTGCGCCACGAGAATGCGGATGTCGGCGGGCGCGGCGGGAGCCGCAGGAGCGGCGGCCGGTGCCGCCTGCTGGGCCTGAGCCAATGTCCCGGACGCGGCAACCGCCGCGGCCACGGCCAACCCCATCGCTAGGTTCTTCTTCATTCGGTACCTCCCTATCAGCGGATACTCGGAAACTACGTTCCCTTCCAGACGTGTGGATAGCCGGGAGATACCACATTTGTGGTCCGTATGAAAACCTTTTCCGGCGTTGATTCAAAATAATATTTCACCCCCATATATGATATAGCTTACTTTATTAATACGTCATATATAAGTATTAAAATATTAGCTCAACAGGCCTCTTGCCCTCCGCGCGCCAAAGGCGTTATGGATCGAGGGAAATGCGGGAAAATCCCGCGCGACCAGGGAGGTCAAAATGGGAGGCCTTTCGCGCCGCGGCTTTGTCCGTTTGGCGGCGGGTGGTTTGGCGGTCGGTGTGGCGGGAGCCGGAGCGGGCGCCTTGGCGCAGCCCGGCATGTACCCCACCTCGCAACTCAAGCCGGCCCGCTATTTCGAGAAGGTGGGACTGGTCGACGCGACGGGGGCGCCCCTGCGGGCCTCGGCCCTGGGAACCGGACAGGACCATATCTTCCATTACCCCTTCAACGGCACCCCCTGCCTGATCGTCGACCTCGGGGAACCGACCGGAGAACCGGTTCTTCTATCGACGCAAGGGGGCGAGCGCTACCGGTCGGTACCCGGCCTCGGCCCCACCCAGTCCATCGTCGCCTACGTCGCCATCTGCACCCATTTGATGACACACCCGACCCGGATGATGAGTCTGCTCAATTACAGCCACGAAGCCAAGGACGGCGGGCGCCGGGGCCGTGCGATTTCCTGCTGCGCCCATGCCAGCGTCTTCGACGCCGCCAAGGGCGCCCGCGTGACCGGAGGCGAGGCCCGACAGCCCCTGCTTTCGGTGATCCTGGAACACGATGCCGCGTCCGATGGCCTGTTCGCCACCGGCGTGCTGGGGGACGAAATGCTGATGCAGCACTTCTTCTCGGTCTTCCATCGCGACCTGAACTGGCAGTACGGCCCGCGTGTCGCCGAATATCCGGTGCACGGCACGGCGACGGCCGTCCCCGCCGTCACCTATTCCCGGCGCCGCATGGCCTGCTGATCAACGCCCCAGGAATGCGGCCAGACCCAAGGCGTGGCCAGCCAGATAGAGCACCCGGCAGGGTTCGCCGTATCGGGGTTGGCCAACCCGCTCGCGCCGCACGATGTCGTCCAGCAGTTCCAGGATGCGGTCGGTCTCCTGCAACTCCACCGTCACGGCATTTTCGAGAGCATCGAGATGAACCGCCGCCCGGCACCCGGCCTCCCCCTTGCACCGGCAGGCCGCGACCTCATGGAGGATTTCCCGGAGCAAGGAGACCAATTCCTCGCGATGGCGTTTCATCTCGCTGCAATTCCCGCCGTCACGGCTTCACGGAAGCCAGGCGACCGCGGGTCTTCTCGATCAGATCGGCCAGCGACTTGGCCCCCAGCTTGTTCATGATGTTGGCGCGATGGAATTCGACGGTGCGCTGGCTGATCCCCAGTTCGGCGGCGATCATCTTGTTGGTCCGTCCCTTGACCAGCAGCAGATGCACCTGCCGTTCGCGCGGCGACAGGTTCGCCAGCACCGCCATCTGTTCCATGAGGCAATCGGATATTCGGTCGCCGAACCGGGAAAGGATGGGACAGCCCCCACCGACCCGCCGGGCGCAGTCTTCTCCCAGGGACACGACATCCCCGAAGGAGCGGGCCCCATTCTCCCTTACCATCCGCACATCTCCCCTATCATGTGTCGGGGCCGCTTCGGGGGCAGAAAGCCCATCGGTCGGGGCTTCCGGCGGCGCGTTGACCCGGCGAGCGGCACTCTAGAGGGACGCGTCGGTACGAATAAACTGTGGATGAACACGAGGCATACCCGGTTCGGCTGTTGCGATGCCTCGCTGGCTTCCCTTGACAAAAGGCGGCGTTCGGTGTGCTGTTCGGCCCCTCTTTCGCGAACGCAACGGCAAGCACTCCGGGGGCCCGTCCCATGCATCCCTATCGCAGCCATACCTGTGGCCAATTGAGGCCTACCGACGTCGGCGCCAAGGTCCGCCTGTCCGGCTGGATCCATCGCAAACGCGACCACGGCAACCTTCTGTTCGTGGATTTGCGCGATCATTACGGCCTCACCCAATGTGTCATCGACACGTCCAGCCCCCTGTTTCCAGTCTTGGAGAAAGCGCGTCCGGAGTCTGTAATTACGGTTACAGGCAAGGTCGTTCAGCGTAGCGCCGATACGGCGAACGCCAATCTGGCGACCGGCGGCGTCGAACTGTGGGTGGAAGAAGCCCTGGTGGAATCGGCGGCCGACATGCTGCCCATCCAGGTCGCCGGAGAGGCCGAATATCCCGAGGAGCAGCGCCTGCGATACCGGTTCCTCGACCTCCGGCGCGACAAGATGCACGCCAACATCGTCCAGCGCTCGGCGGTGATCTCCAGCATTCGCCGCCGCATGGTCGACCAGGGATTCATGGAATTCCAAACCCCCATCCTGACGGCCACCTCGCCGGAAGGCGCGCGGGACTACCTGGTGCCCAGCCGTAACCATCCGGGCATGTTCTACGCCCTGCCCCAGGCGCCGCAGCAGTTCAAGCAGCTGCTGATGATCTCGGGCTTCGACCGCTATTTCCAGATCGCGCCCTGCTTCCGCGACGAGGATGCGCGCGCCGACCGCTCGCCGGGCGAATTCTACCAGTTGGACTTCGAAATGGCCTTCGTCACCCAGGACGACGTCTTCGCCGCCATCGAACCGGTGCTGCACGACGTGTTCGTCGAATTCGGCAAGGGCCGCGCCGTGACGCCCCATCCTTTCCCGCGCATCCCCTACGACGAGGCGGTGCTCAAGTACGGCTCCGACAAGCCGGACCTGCGCAATCCCCTGGTCATGTGCGATGTCACCGAACCCTTCCGCAGCGGCGGTTTCGGCCTGTTCGCCAAGCTGGTCGACAAGGGCGCCGTGGTGCGCGCCATCCCGGCGCCGGGCGGCGCGGCCAAGCCGCGCAGCTTCTTCGACAAGCTGAACGACTGGGCCCGCGAGGCGGGCGGCGGCGGGCTGGGCTACATCGTGTTCGAGAACGGGGAGGCCAAGGGCCCCATCGCCAAGAACCTGGAACCCGACCGGGTGGCCGCCATCAAGGCCGCCGCGGGACTGAAGGATGGCGACGCCGTCTTCTTCGCCGCCGGCCAGAAGGCCGACGCCGCCAAGTTCGGCGGCCAAGCGCGCGAGCGCATCTGCGACGAACTGGGTCTGCGCGAGCGGAACGCCTTCCGCTTCCTCTGGGTGGTCGACTTCCCCTTCTACGAATTGAACCCGGATACCGGCCAGGTGGAATTCAGCCACAATCCCTTCTCCATGCCCCAGGGCGGCATGCAGGCGCTGGAGACCATGGACCCGCTGGCGATCAAGGCCTTCCAGTACGACATCGTCTGCAACGGCGTGGAACTCTCCTCGGGCGCCATCCGCAACCACAGTCCGGAGATCATGCTGAAGGCCTTCGCCATCGCCGGCTACGGGCCGGAAGTGGTGGAAGCCAAGTTCGGCGGCCTGCTTTCGGCCTTCCGCTTCGGGGCCCCGCCCCACGGTGGCTGCGCGCCGGGCATCGACCGCATCGTCATGCTGCTGGCGGACGAGCCCAACATCCGCGAGATCATCGCCTTCCCCATGAACCAGCAGGCCCAGGATCTGCTCATGCACGCCCCGGCCAACGTGGAACCGGAGCGCCTGCGCGAACTGCATATCCGAATCGTCGAGCCGAAAACCAAGGAGAAGCGTTCCGAAGGCGCCCCGCCCGCCCCGGCGGCCCCCGCCTGAGGGGCCGCCAAGGGACCGGAATAGTTCGCTCTTCTTGGTTAATTTCAGTTAACCATATGATATAAAACGATTTTTCTTGCCAGACCCGGTGCCTGGGCGCAGGATTCGCCCATCGTTCCGGAGGGTGCCATGGCAAGGATTCTCGGCAAGCGTTTCGTTTGGACGGCTCTGGCACTGCCCGTTGCCCTGGGCGGTTGCGGCGCGCCGGTGGCCTTCCAGGTGGCCTCCCTGGCCGCCGACGGCATCAGCTACCTTGCGACCGGCAAGTCCATCTTCGACCACGGCTTGTCGGCTGCCGCCGAAAAGGATTGCGCCATGTTGCGCGCGGTGACCGAAGGTGAGGTCTGCCGCGACGAGGCCCCGGATCTGGCCGCGGCCGCGCCCGCCCCGGTCCCCGAGGGCGAGGAAGCCCCCGCCCCCGCCGCCCAGCCGGTCTTCTCCGCGTCCACAGTCGCCTTCGCGGCCATCTCCGCGC
>JAMOBD010000013.1 GCA_039908345.1 Magnetospirillum sp. WYHS-4 | reverse complement strand
CCTCCGCCGCCGGATCGGCCCGAACCGTCCCGGCGGCAAGAAACAGGACCAGAAGCGAGGCAAGCCAAATACGCATGCGCCAATCCTGCCACCAGCATGGGGAGGGGGCAAGGGCGGCGGAGCCCCGCAGGGGCCGAGCCGACAGGGTCCGAGCCGGCTCTCGACAAACCGATAGCCGGGTGTCACAATGTACGGAGTTGTATGCAACACTCATACAGGCGAGAGGCAATGGCACCCAAGACCGCATCCGTCTCGGTACGCGTACCGGAAGATTTGGCCCACCGGGTGGAAGCTCTGGCGCTGGCGCTGGACCGTCCCAAGAGTTGGGTGGTCGAGAAGGCGCTCGCCTCCTTCGTGGACCACGAGACATGGTTCGTCGAAGAGGTCCGGCAAGGGATCGCGGAGGCCGACACCGGAGACTTCGCCGACGCCGAAGCGGTGGCGGGGGTGCGTGCCAAATGGCGGGCGTGATCGTCCGCTGGACGCGCCGGGCGCTCTTGAACCTCGACGCCCAGGCGGACCACATCGCCAAGGACGATCCGGGGGCCGCCCGGAACATGGCGGCAAGGGTCTTTGCCTGCGTCGATCGGCTGGGCGAGTTCCCGGGGCTCGGGCGGCCGGGCCGGGTTGCCGGCGCCCGGGAATTGGTCGTGGACGGAACTCCTTACGTGGTGGTCTACCGCGAAGCGCCGATGGGAGTTCAAGTTCTCCACGTTCTTCACGGCGCCCGGCGCTGGCCCGCGTCGCCGTGAATTCAACCCACCAGGGCCGCCTTGGGTTCAGGTCATTGCGGGGGGATTACTCGCCGCCGCCGCCACCGCCGCCTTTGCGGCTGTCCTTGTTGAAGCGGCCGATGTTGCCGAACAGCTGTTCGAACATCCCGACTTCATTGCCGCCGGTCGGGGTTTCGCGTTGGATGGGGCGGACTGCGTATCCATCCTCGTAACCCAACTGGCGGATGTCGGCCAGGGTGCCCTTCTTGTCGAACTTGAGCACCAGGACCTTGCGGTCCTTGACCTCGGGGGCAAAGAAGACGTTGGTTTCCGTCCGCTCGCTGACGTAGTACCAGGTTTCCTCGTCGAAAGCCCCAATACTGGACGGCGATCCCAGGTTTTCCAGCACCTCGTCCTTGGTGATCTGGCCGGCCTTGATCTCGGCCAAGCGTTCCGGATCGGGAAGGTTCCCGCGGGAATCGATGCGCGGTGAACAACCGATGGACAGAACCACGGCGGCCAGGGCCAGCGCCCGCAGGGTGATGCTCGTATGACAAGTCCGCATGTGCTAGAGGATAGTCGGTCTACCCCCTTTGTCAACGCGTCTGCCGAATGATCCTGCACTTGTTCCGCCAGAAGAACCCTCTCGCCGGGCCGGCTTCCGCCCTCTACGCGGCTGCGGTGGCCCAGGCGCGCCGGCCGGAATTCTATGGGCGGGGCGGGGTTCCGGACAGCCTGGACGGCCGCTTCGACATGGTGGCGTTGCAGGTCTACCTGCTGCTGCGCCGACTGAAGCGGGACGGCGAGTCCGCGGCCCCGCTATCCCAGGCTTTGTTCGATCGCATGTTCGAGGACATGGACCATAACCTGCGCGAGATCGGCGTCGGCGACTTGGTTGTGGGCAAGCGGATCAAGGAGATGGCCAAAGCCTTCTACGGGCGCATCGCCGCCTACGACCGGGGCCTGGCGGAAGGGGGGGCGTCCCTGGGCGAAGCCCTGCGACGCAACCTTTTCCGCGGCACCCTGCCGCAAGACGTCCAGGTGGCGGCCGTGGCGCGTTACCTGGCGACGGCGACGGCGGCCCTGGAGGCGCAGACGCTGGCGGACCTGATGGCTGGCCGCGCCGCCTTTCCACCTTTCGAGGGAGACATCCCATGACCTTGCACGAGCCCGTCCCGCCGCCCGAGTTCTCGCGGCCCCTGCGCGTCGAGGACTTGCCGCCCGGCGAGAGCGAGCGGCGCTTGGCGGCTACCGATGAGGAGCGTGCGGCGCTGGCGCGGCGCTTCGACTTGGTATCCTTGGAAATGCTCGAGGCGACTCTGTCCCTGATGCCCATCGCGGGGGGGCGCGTGAGGGTTCGGGGCGAACTATCGGCCCGCCTCACCCAGAGCTGCGTGGTCACCCTGGCGCCCGTGACCGCCGAGGTGGCGACATCCTTCGAACTTCTGTTCGCCCCGCCCGCTCCGGAGCGCGACGAACCTATGGAAGAGGAGATCGGGGCGAACGAACTGCCGGAGCCCATCACCGACGGCGTCATCGACCTGGGCGAGGCCGTGGCGGGGCAGTTCGGCCTGGAGATCGATCTCTTTCCAAGGGCGCCCGGAGCCGTTTTCACCGGCTACTCGACCGGCGAGGCGGCGGAAGCCAAGCCGGCCAATCCTTTCGCCGTTCTGGCGGAACTGAAAAAAAAGGGATGATCCCTGCCGCCAATCTCCTTGCCCTTGCCTGCGGAATTGTTTAAGTAGGGCGCCTTCCGCACGACCGGTCCTTTCCGACAAAGCGAGTTACGCCGATGGCTGTTCCCAAGAAGAAAGTGTCGAAGTCGCGCCGCAACATGCGTCGCGCCCACCATGCTCTCAAGAGTTCTTCCTATCATGAGTGCCCCAATTGCGGCGAACTGAAGCGGCCGCATCATGTTTGTCCCGCCTGTGGGCAGTATGACGGGCGCGAACTGGTCGCCACCACCGCCTGATCCTCGATAAGCGAGGAGGGGGCGGCAGCGGGGGGATTTGGCCTGTGCCCGAGTGCATTACCCTGTCCCTGGACGCCATGGGCGGCGATCACGCTCCCGACATGGTCATTGAAGGTATCGACTTGGCGCTCCGGAAAGATCCGGGCGTGCGCTTTCTGCTATTCGGTGACCGGGAGCGGCTGGAGCCGTTGCTGGCCCGCTTCCCGGCCGTGGCGGCGGCTTCCGATATCCGCCATACCGACGATGTCGTGCCCAACGACGAGAAACCCAGCCAAGCCCTGCGTGGCCGGCGGCAATCCAGCATGCGGCTTGCCATCAACGCCGTGGGCACCGGAGAGGCGGCAGGGGTGATCTCGGCTGGCAATACCGGGGCCCTGATGGCCATGGCTAAATTCGTCCTGAAGACCCTGCCCGGCATCGATCGCCCGGCCATCGCTACCTATTTCCCGACCCGGCGCGGCGAGTCCGTGATGCTCGATCTGGGCGCCAACGTGGACTGCGATGCGGATAATCTGGTCCAGTTCGCCGTGATGGGCGAGGTGTTCGCCCGCAACGTGCTGGGGCTGAAGCAACCCTCCATCGGAATCCTCAATGTCGGTACCGAGGAAATGAAGGGCAGCGACGCCGTCAAGAAGGCGGCGCAGATTCTTTCCGAAAGTACCCTGCCCATCCGCTTCCACGGCTTTGTGGAAGGTGACGACATCGGTGCCGGCACGGTGGACGTGATCGTCACCGACGGCTTCACCGGCAACGTGGCACTGAAGACCGCCGAAGGCATCGCGAAGATGCTGGGTGCCTTTCTCAAGGAGGCGCTGACCAGTTCGTTTGCCGCCAAGCTGGGCACGCTGCTGGCCAAGCCGGCCCTGGACTCCTTCCGCAGGCGGGTCGATCCCCGCCGCTACAACGGCGCCATGTTCCTGGGGCTGAAGGGCATCTGCGTCAAAAGCCACGGCGGAACCGATGCTCTGGGATTCGCCAACGCCATCAAGGTGGCGGCCGAGATGGCACGCGACGGCTTGGTCGATTCCATCCGCGAGGACTTCGCCCAACTCGGTCGGCACCAAGCGTCCGCCCCGCAAGAGGTAGGGGGGGCGACATGACGTTGCGCGCCCGGATCGTCGGCAGCGGCTCCTACCTGCCGGAGCACGTCGTCACCAATGACGAACTGGCGAAACGGGTCGATACTTCGGACGAGTGGATCCGGGAACGCACCGGCATTCGCGAGCGCCGCATCGCCGCCGAAGGTCAGATGACATCGGACTTGGCCCGCGAGGCCGCGCTAAAGGCTTTGGAGATGGCCGGCGTCGCCGCGGCCGACCTTGACCTGATCGTACTGGGCACCACATCTCCCGACCGAACCTTTCCCGCCACGGCGGTGCGGGTGCAGGCGCAAATCGGCGCGACGGGAAGCTTTGCCTTCGACGTGCAGGCGGTCTGTTCGGGTTTCATCTACGCCCTGGCGACGGCCGATAGCTTCATCCGCTCCGGCCAGGTGAAGACGGCCCTGGTGATCGGTGCCGAGACCTTTTCCCGCCTGCTCGACTGGAGCGACCGCAACACCTGCGTCCTGTTCGGCGATGGTGCCGGCGCCGTGGTTCTACGTGCCGAAGCCGACGGCCGCCACGGCATCCTGTCGACCCATCTACACGCCGACGGACGGTTGGAAGACTTGCTCTACATGGACGGGGGGCCGTCGTCGACCCGCTCCATGGGGTTCGTGCGAATGGCCGGGCAGGAAGTCTTTCGTCATGCGGTGACCAACCTGGCTCAGGTGGTCAAGGAAGCCCTCGACGCCAATGGCCTCATATCCGAGGACCTGGACTGGCTGGTACCCCATCAGGCCAACCGGCGCATTCTCGAGTCGACCGCGCGGAAGCTCAAGATGCCGCCTGAAAAGGTGGTCGTGACGGTCGAGAGGCATGCCAATACTTCCGCAGCCTCCATACCGCTCGCTCTGGATGAAGCGGTGCGCGACGGCCGCATCCGGGAGGGCCATCTGGTCCTCATGGAAGCCATGGGTGGCGGCTTCACCTGGGGGGCGGCCCTGGCCCGCTGGTAAAGTCGTATCCCATCCCTTTGATATTGACGGGTTTCTTCGGGAAGGATAGGCTGTCTCCCAGGACAGGCTTCCGGACGAGGGGCGGGTATGGCTGGAAGAACCATCACGAGGGCGCAGCTTAGCGAGGCGGTCTACCAGGAAGTGGGGCTGTCGCGTAACGAGTCGGCGGAACTTCTGGAACAGGTGCTGGGTGCCATTTCCGAGGCCCTGGTGCACGGGGAAACCGTCAAGATTTCCTCCTTCGGCAGCTTTTCAGTTCGCAAGAAGGGGCAGAGGATCGGGCGCAATCCCAAGACCGGCCAGGAGGTTCCCATTCTCCCGCGCCAGGTCCTGGTCTTTCGGCCGTCACAGGTCTTGAAGTCGCACATCAACCGCAAGCGGAAGCCCGCGTAAGCGGGCCTGCGTCGGCATGAACCCCGAAAAAGACGACATCGACGAGCCGCGCCGCGAGGGCAAGTCCCCCGAGGCCTTCCGCACCATCAGCGAGGTGGCCTTCGAGCTGGAATTGCCGCAACACGTGCTGCGGTTCTGGGAAACCAAGTTTCCCCTGGTCCGTCCCCTGAAGCGGGGGGGCGGTCGCCGTTACTATCGGCCCGAGGATGTGGTGCTTTTGCGGCGCATCCGGACCCTGCTGCACGAGGAAGGATATACCATCAAGGGCGTGCAGAAACTGCTGCGCCAGGGGACGCCGGGCGACAAGGCGAAGGTCCCCGAATTGATTCCCGAGCCGCCGCGGGTTCCGGCCGCCGACCTGTTCGCCGCTGCGGAGCAACCCCGGCGTGGCCCTGTGGTTTATCCGGTGGCTCCACCTGTCGAGACGCCGGCTCCCGCCGTCGTGGCGGTCGACTCGGCAGCGCCTCCATCCATTCCGCCCTCGCCGGACAAGGAAAAACGCAAGGCCGACCTGTCCGCCGCCCTGGGAGAACTGGAGGAACTCCAGTCCCTGCTGCAGACGGCTCTGCGTTAGGTGTCCTGGTACTGCGACCTTGCCCCGGGCCATCCCGTGCATGGGGACTACCATGATCGGGAATACGGCTTTGCCCTGGTCGATGAGGCGGGGTTGTTCGAGCGCCTGAGTCTGGAGATATTCCAGGCTGGCCTATCCTGGGAAATCGTCCTCAAAAAACGTCCGTTCATCCATGCCGCCTTCGAGGGCTTTGCGGTCGACCGGGTTGCCGCCTATGGCGAGGCCGATGTCGCTCGTCTGCTGGGCGATGCGGGCATCATCCGCAATCGCCGAAAGGTGGCCGCCGTCATCGAGAATGCGCGGCGTGTCCGGGCGCTCCGCGACAGCCACGGGGACTTTGCCGCCTGGATTGCCGGGAATCATCCGCGGCACAAGGACGATTGGGTAAGGCTGTTCAAGAAGACCTTCGTTTTCATGGGGGGCGAGGTGGTCAACGAGTTCCTGATGAGCATCGGCTACCTGCCGGGCGCCCACCGCCCGACCTGTCCGGCCTTTGCCCTCATCTCCGCCCAGTCGCCCCCCTGGATGGCGGTGGGGCGGGAGGTCTACGAAGGGGAATGAGGCCATTACACCGCCGATTGCCCAACCGGTTCGGAAAAGGCTATAGAAGGGCCATGAAGTCTCGTGGCCTCGCCGTCGTTCTGCTGTCACTTATCGTTCTGGGGGGAGGGGCTGGCTGTGCCTTGCCGCCCTATGTCCACAATCCCGATGAGTTCAATCGGGATTCCGAGACCTTCAGGCAGGAGCCCGTCGAACGACGAAACGTCACCATCTGCTACAGCGCCAAGGCCACGACGCCCGAGGAAGTCCGTCGCATGGCCGGCGAGACTTGCGGCAAGCACGGAAAGACGGCGCGCTTCGTCCGCCACACCCGGACCAAATGCCCGGCAACTTTCGCAGCCGCCTTTTTTGCCTGCGACGGTGGAAGCGGTTCTTCCTGGACGGGAGCCCGGGCCGGCGGCGAGACGGCGACAGGGCCGTACAACTGGTCCTATTCCGGGCCTGGCGAGTCGCCCCTTCTGCCGCCAAGCCCGGACGAATCGGCGCGCTGACGGGCGTCTCTACGAAATTCCTTCGAGATTCGGCTCGATTCAGATAATATTAACCCCCGGCTCGTAAACCAGAATGGGATCGAGAGGAGTTGGCCATGAAGAAAGTCGTGGTTGCGGTACTGGCCCTTTCTTTGGTCGGATGCGCTACTGAAAACATGAAGGTGAATTCCAGCGGCCTGCTTGGCGCGGCTCTCGGCGGCGCCGCGGGTGGCTTGATCGGCGCCCAGTTCGGGGGCGGCATGGGACGCACCTTGATTATTACCGGGGCGGCTTTGGTCGGTGCCGGGGCGGGTTATGTGGTGGCTCGCCGCTTGGAATCCTCGGATTGGTCCATGCATGACGACGCCGCCAAGCGGGCCCTGAGCAAGGGCCGCGACGGCGAGGTGCACGGCTGGCAGAACCCGGCGACCGGGGCCAGCGGCATTTTCCGGCCGACCCGCAGCTACCGGATGCAGTCGGGCGAACTTTGCCGCGACTACCGCGCCACCCTGGCGGTGGGAGAGACGGTGGAATCGGGCGAAGGCACTGCCTGCCAAGGTAACGACGGCCTGTGGTACGCCATGGCCGATGAAGTGGGTTGAGGCGGGTTATTTCCGCCGCCACCCTCCCGACGTGTCCTGGATGAAGCCGCCCGGCGCGGTCATGTCTTGCAGGCGTGTTCCTGCCACCGCTTCGACGGCGGAACGGCTCGTGTTCTGTCTCCGGGCGATATCCTCGTAATTGGCGCGACGCTGAGCGTTGACGTCGTCCACCAGACTCTTGACGCTGGACGGTAGGCTCTTGACGGCGCCGACGTATCCGTCTGGTCGTTCCCCAACCAATCCCTGGCTCTTGGCGTCGCCCAGGCTCTGGGCGAAAGCGGGCAGGGAAAGAAGAAGGGCAATGGCGGCCGCCAGGAGGGGAAGGGTCCGTTTTGTGGTCTTGGCCATCAGAACAGCTCCTTCTTCTTCGTGATTAGGTCATCGACATCTTTCTCAAGCTTTACGCGGAGTTCGTGCTCGATCTTGATGTTCAGGTTGATGGTGATCGGCTTGTCGGGAGCCTCCACCGTTACCCGCGGTTCGCAGGCCGTCAATACCAACAGGCTTGCGGATGCCAGAATCCATTCCCGCATGCGGTCCATGTCAATTCGTTCCCTGGCGGACGAGGGCGTCGGCCAAGGCCTGAGGGAGCCGCCAACCCTCGAGCCCATGACGCAGGATGGCATCCAGCGCGCCGCCGATGTTGATGTTGAACTCGAAGGGGCGTCCCTCCAGCAATTCTGGATTTCTTCCCGCCAAACGGATGCGGGCCTGCCATTCCCCATCCGATCCCCTGTCGGCCGTCAGGCGCAGTTCCTCGTAATGGAAATTCTTGAGGGCCGACAGCATGAGACTAGCCCCTCCGCCGCCCGCTTGCAACGCGGCGGGTGGAGCGGGCGGCGCATAGTGCAGCGTGCCCGGAGACGCGGTCTCCAAGTTCCCATCCGCCACCACCAGACGACCGTGGTCGAGGGCGAAGGGAATGGTTCCCTGCAGTCGGCCATCCACGGCTGTGTGGGAAACCTGGAAGGCGTCCAGCAACGCCTGGGCGGAAACGCCGTTCAGGACGATTCTGCCTTCGTGCCGGCCGGGCTTGGGTGCCAGAAGCGTCATGGGGGCGACGGTAAAGGTCCCCTGGGCGGTTTGGACGGTCAGGCCGTCCAGGCGCACGTCATTAAGGGCGAGAAGACGCAGGCCACCCGCGATCTTCTCCAGCCGCAGGCCGCCCAGGTCGACGCTTCCATCGGCGAGGTCGATTCGCAAGTCTCCCTGTAGTCCCTTGGCATTCCAGCGCAAGGGTCCCTTGCCGGAGACGGTGGCCGTCAGGTCTTGGATGGCGGCGGCGTAGGCCGGGGAGATATCCCGGGGCTGAAGGCGGCCGGGGACGAAATGGACCGGCTTGAGCTCCAATTGCGCCGCGCCCTCGGTCCCGCTATGGCGACCGGAGAACTCCAGGGTTAACCGTGCCTCGGCCGCGTTCAGGCGGCCGAAGAAGTTCCATCCGTCGTCGCCGCGGTCGATTTTTCCGTCCAGGCGCAAAGGTGTCACGGCTGGGGACGCGCCTTCCAGCCGAAGGATGGCATCGTCCAGGACCAGGCTGTTGAGCGTCCACAATGAGTCTCCGCCGTCGGCCGCGGGGTTGGGCAGACCGGCCACCCTGATTCCCGAACCATCCGTGACGAGGGGCAGGTCGAGGCCGACCACGACCACCCGGTCCAGGACGCGGCGGCCGACGAGAATATCCCAGAGCGAGAAGTCGATCTCCAGACGACGGATGGAGGGGGCACCGGGCGCGAGGCGCAGGTCGGCGGCCGTCAGACGGCTCCATCCGATTCCGTCCAGACTCAGGGCGGCCTCGGGGAATCCGGCCCTGGCCAGGGCGGCCAGGGCGGCGCTCTCGGCGATTCCGGGCAGGCGGGGGGATAGGGTGGCGGCGCCGAAGGCGGCCAAGGCGATCAGCCCTGCCGCCGTTCCGAGAAGTCGCCGTCTTGTCCCCGTGGTCATCCGCTTCTCCCTTGCGCGAGGTGCATTCGACGATGGTATCATGGCGATCCTAAGGCAGGGACGACAGGATCGAGATGACGGCCGCCGTCAGGACAGCATTCGACATCGCCTTCTGGTTCGCCGACACGGCGCTGAATGCCAACGAGTATCTGCAGCCGCAGAAGCTCCATCGGCTGATGTTCCTGGCGCAAGCCTACTTCGCCGTGGTCTCGGAGGGACGGGCGCTGATGCCGGCGGTCTTCGTCGCCGACGAAATGGGGCCCATCGAACCCAATGTCTTCGCCGCCTTCTCGAAAGGACGGCCCGATGTCGATGCCGAGCTTTTCCTGCCCGAGGACGTGGAGACCTTTCTTTATAGTGTCTGGCGGCGTTTCGGCCATTATTCTGCCGACAAGCTGACCAAGATGACCAAGGAGATGCTGGCCTACAAGCATGCTTTCCAGCGGGGGCCGCGCAGCGAAATTCCCTTGGACGCCATGCGGCTGTCGGTGGCGCGGGCGGAACAGACGCCCGGCGTGCAGCAGGTGGTCAAGCCGAAGGTCTTCCGCACCCAGGATGGTCGCCCGGTCACCATCAAGGCATGGAAACCGCGGGCCGCCGATCCGGCCGAGGTGGTGGCGCGAGCCGAACCGGAAGGACAGACCGAGGAAGAGGCGATGCTCGCCCACCTGGGCTTGACCAAGCCCAAGCGCCCCAAGCAACCGCATCCTCCGGCCGCCCAGCCGGCCACCAAGGCCTGGGCGCCCAAGGTGATCCGCCGTCCGCGCCCTCCCGAAGGGGAGTGATGCGGACGGCAGGGCGAGCGGCACGCCTTCCCCCCATTGCTATTACGCCCCGGCGGGAGCGGTGCTAAGCTTCGGTCTCGTTCAGCCGAGGAGACTCCGCCGTGAGGAAGACCATTGCCATCGTCCTGGCCGCCCTGGCCATCGCCTTGCCGGCTGGCGCGCAGCAGCGCCAAGTGCCCATGGACCGGGCGGACGTCCAGTTGTCCTACGCGCCCCTGGTCAAGCGCACGGCGCCGGCAGTGGTCAACATCTATACGAAGAAGACGGTGCGGACCCGCCAGGTGGCGCCGCTGTTCGACGACCCCTTCTTCCGCCGCTTCTTCGGCGAGGACCTGGGGGCCTTGGGCCCGCCGCGCGAGAAGGTGCAGAACTCCTTGGGCTCCGGGGTTATCCTGCGGCCCGACGGGCTGATCGTCACCAACCATCACGTCATCGAGGGCGCCGAGGAGATCACCGTGGTGCTGGCCGATCGCCGCGAGTTCCAGGCCAAGCTGGCGGGTGCCGACGAGCGCACCGACCTCGCGGTGCTGAAGGTCGATTCCGGCAAGGAGCCCTTGCCCTATCTGGAACTGCGCGATTCCGACGACCTGGAGGTGGGCGACCTGGTACTCGCCATCGGCAATCCCTTCGGCGTCGGACAGACGGTAACCGGCGGCATCGTCTCCGCCCTTGCCCGCACCCAAGTGGGCATCTCGGACCTGGGGTCCTTCATCCAGACCGATGCCGCCATCAATCCCGGCAATTCGGGCGGCGCCCTGATCGCCATGGACGGCCGCGTGGTGGGCATCAACACCGCCATCTTCTCGAAGAACGGCGGCTACATGGGCATCGGCTTCGCCACGCCGTCCAACATGGTGCGCTCCGTGGTGTCCGGCTTGGCGGCCGGAGGCAAGGTGGTGCGGCCCTGGGTGGGGGTCGCGGGCCAGGCGGTCAACCCGGATTTGGCCGCCGCCTTCGGCTTGCCGCGTCCGACCGGCGTCTTGGTGGGCGAGGTCCATGCCGGCGGGGCCGGCCAGAAGGCGGGCCTGATTCCGGGCGATGTGGTTCTCGAGGTCAACGGCCGAGCCATCGACAATCCGCGCGAACTGCGTTTCCGCATCGCCACTCTGCCGGTGGGCGGGACGGCGCAGCTGCTGGTCTGGCGGCGTGGCGACCGCCTGACGCTGGCCCTGCCGCTGCTCTCCCCTCCCGAGGTGCCGGCGCGCGAGGAGACGGTGCTGTCCGGAGCCAGCCCCTTGGAGGGAGCGGTGGTCGCCAATCTGTCGCCGGCTCTGGCCGACGAGATGGGCCTGGACGAGGTGGGCGGCGGTGTCATTCTGCTCCGGATCAAGCGGGGCGGCACGGCGGCCCGCCTTGGCTTCAAGCCGGGGGACCGCATGGTCGAGATCAACGGTACCCGCATCGAATCGGTCAGGCAGCTCAAGGGGCTGTTGGGCGAGGGCGTGGCGCGCTGGAAGATGGCCATCCGGCGCGGCGACAAGATACTGGAACTGATGGTCGGGCGGTGAGCACGCTTTTCGAATCCCGGGCTCCCCGCCCCCTGGCCGACCGCCTGCGCCCCAGGGCACTGGACGAGGTGGTGGGCCAGGGGCACCTGTTGGCCGGCGACGGGCCCTTGGGGCGCATGGTGGCGAGCGGCAAGCTGGCGTCGATCATCCTCTGGGGCCCACCGGGTACGGGCAAGACCACCATCGCCCGCCTGCTGGCGGAACGCACCGATCTGCATTTCGAGCCGCTGTCAGCGGTCTTCTCGGGGGTGGCCGATCTGCGGAAGATCTTCGACGCCGCCCGCCAGCGCCGCCGAATCGGGCAGGGAACCCTGCTATTCGTCGATGAAATCCACCGTTTCAACCGGTCCCAGCAGGATGGATTCCTTCCTTATGTCGAAGATGGGACAGTGATTCTGGTGGGGGCCACCACCGAGAATCCGTCGTTCGAACTGAACGCGGCCCTGTTGTCACGTTGCCGGGTTCTGGTGCTCAATCGCCTGTCCGACGAGGCGCAGGAGGAACTGCTCGGCCGTGCCGAGGCGGCGGAATGCCGAAGCCTGCCCCTGGAGCCCGATGCCCGCGCCGCCCTGCGGGCCATGGCTGACGGCGATGGGCGCTACCTGCTCAACATGGCGGAGATTCTGTTCGCCCTGCCGCCCGCGCCGCTTCTTGATACGGCGGCACTCACCAAGGCGGTGCAGCGGCGCATGCCGCTCTACGACAAGGCCCAGGAAGGCCACTACAACCTGATTAGCGCGCTGCACAAGTCCTTGCGGGGCTCGGATACCGATGCGGCGCTCTACTGGTTCGCCCGCATGCTGGAAGGCGGTGAGGACCCGCGCTTCATCGCCCGGCGCCTGACCCGCTTCGCCGTCGAGGATGTGGGGCTGGCCGATCCAAACGCGCTGCCCCAGGCCATCGCCGCCTGGGAGGCCTACGAGAGATTGGGGTCGCCCGAAGGGGAACTGGCGCTGGTGCAATTGGTCGTCTATCTGGGCACGGCGCCCAAGTCGAACGCCGCCTACAAGGCGGCGGGGGCGGCGAAAAGGGCGGCGCGCGAGACCGGCTCGCTGATGCCGCCCAAGCATATCCTGAACGCGCCCACGCGGCTGATGAAGGATATGGGATACGGCGACGGCTATGTCTACGACCACGATACCGAGGAAGGATTCTCGGGCCAGGACTACTTCCCGGAAGGCATGGCCCGCCAACGGTTCTACCAGCCGGGCGAACGCGGCTTCGAACGCGAGATCGCCAAACGCCTCACCTACTGGGACGGACTCAGGAAGACGAGGAACGATTAGCCGTTCAGCAGCTTGTTGATTTCGTCCTGGCTGAGGGCCCCGGCCGATTCGCTGGAACTCGGCATTCCTTCCTTGCGACGTTCCGGGCCATTGTAGTTGCCCTTGATCTTGCGTCGGCGGTCGGGGCCGAAATAGCGCTTCGTGCGCACGAAAGGCCGGGGCTTTTCGATGATCTGCTGGATGCGGGCGAACAGGGCGCGGGCCGAGATGGGCTTGGCCATGAACTCGTTGACCCCGGCATCGCGGGCTTCGACCACCCGGTTCATTTCCGTGTGGCCGGTCAGCATGATGATCGGTACGAAAGGGTTGGGGCTGTCCTTGCCCGTGCGGACCAGGCGCACGAAGTCGAGTCCGTCCAGGGGTTCCATGTTCCAGTCGCAGATCACGATGTCGGCTGGGAAGGTGCGCATCTCGCGGAAGGCGTCGGCGCCGTCCTCGGCCTCGACCACGTTCTTGGCGCCCAGGGCGTGCAAGATCGTCTTCACCAGCATGCGCATGTGCCGGTTGTCGTCGACGATCAGGAAGTTCAAGCGTTCCAGATTGTAGGCCGCCATGGAGGCCATTCTACGGACAACGCTTCCGCAACGGAAGAGAAAGACGACCCCGGTCAGCGAACTACGATGGATAAGCGGGAACCGTTTCTTAGCACGGCCAGGGGTACCGGCCCTTCAAGGCGATCCACGGCGGCGGCCATCTCCAGCGGATTTCGCACCGGCTGGCGGTCCACCGCGACCACGATATCGCCCTGGGCGAGTCCGGCCGCCGCCGCCTTGCCGGCCGGGTCGATCTGCAGCACCAGGACGCCTTCCACGATGCCGAATCCGGGTGCTCCCGGCAGCAGGGGGGCGAAGCGGGCCCCGGCGAACCGGTAGACGGGAATGTCTCCGTCCTTGCCGGCTTTGGCGTCGGGCCGGGCGTCGGCGGCGGCCTTGCGCGCCCCGACCTTCATCACGGCCCGGAGTTCCCGGCCTCCCCTCAGGTAGACGACCTCCACCGCGTCGCCCACCCGCATCATGCCGACGCGGTTGCGTAAATCGCCGGCATCCTTGATCGGGCGAGCATCCAGCGCGATGATGACGTCGCCCTGTTTGAGTCCGGCCGCCTCGGCCGAAGTGCCTTTTTCCACCTTGGTGACCAGGGCGCCGCCATGTCGCGCCAACCCCATGGCTTCGGCGATCTCGGGCGTGACGTCCTGGATGGCGACGCCGATGATGCCGCGCCGTACTTGGCCGTTCTGGGCCAACTGGTCCATCACGGAGCGCGCCATGGCGACCGGCACCGCGAAGCCGATGCCGATGTTGCCGCCGCTGGGGCCCAGGATGGCGGTGTTGATCCCTACCAGTTCGCCCCGCGAATCGATCAGCGCGCCGCCCGAGTTGCCGGGGTTGATCGAGGCGTCGGTCTGGATGAAATCCTCGTAGCCCTCGATGCCGAGGCCGCTACGCCCCAGGGCGCTGACGATGCCCGAGGTTACCGTCTGGCCCAGGCCGAAGGGATTACCGATGGCGATCACCAGATCGCCCACCTGCAGGCTGTCGGAACTGCCGAAGGGCAGGGCCTGGAGGCGGTCTGCCTTGACTTGCAGCAGGGCGATATCGGTTTCCGGATCGCTGCCCACCAGCTTGGCCTTCAGGGCCCGGCCGTCCTTCAGGGTGACCGTGACGTCGGAGGCGCCTTCCACCACATGATGGTTGGTCAGCACGTAGCCTTTGGCGGCATCGACGATGACGCCCGAGCCGGCGCTCATGGAATCCCTTTCCTGACGCTCCGGGGCGCCGAAGAAGCGGCGGAAGAAGGGGTCCTGGTAGAGGGGGTTGCTATCGGCGGCCTCGCGGGTCGCCACCGAGATGTTGACTACGGCGGGCGTGGCCTTCTCGACCACCGGGGCAATGGTCAGCACTCCGCGCTTTTCGTCCAGCATGGGCAGGCCGGCCAGGGCGGGTAGGGCTGTGGCGAGAACGGCCAGGACGGCGAGAACAACGTGGAGTGCGGGCATGGGGGCGATCTCCCGAGGTGAAACGGCGCCTCCATGGTAGAGGCCTTGTCTCCGAACCGCAACGCGACGATCACAAATCCACAATGGAACAATAATCAAGAAGTTACGGTTTCAGGGAATGTATCTATGAGACGACTTTATGTTATCGCATCTGACGGAGGTGTATCCATGCAGTCCATGCGATTCGGGAACTTCGAGGTCCGCTTGGCGGAAACCGCCCTGGACCTGGATGCGGCACAGGCGCTCCGCTACCATGTCTTCTACGACGAGATGGGCGCCCGGCCGACGCCGGAAATGGAACGCCTGCGGCGCGACTTCGACCGCTTCGACGAACTTTGCGACCACCTACTGGTGATCGACATCGATCAGCGCGAGGCCTCGCCTTTCGTGGTCGGCACCTACCGCCTGCGGCGGCGTTCCGCCCTGGGACGCGGGCAGGGATTCTACACGGCCGGGGAATTCGACCTTGGGCCTCTGATGTCTTGCACCGGCGAGGTGATGGAACTGGGCCGGTCCTGCGTCCATCCCGCCTATCGGGGCGGGGCCGTGATGCAGATCCTCTGGCGCGGCTTGGCCGAGTACGTGTTCCGCCACGAGGTGGGCTGGATGTTCGGCTGCGCCAGCTTCCCCGGCATCGATCCGGCGGCCCACGCCCAGGCCTTCAGCTATCTGCACCATTGCCACCGGGCGCCGCGCCAGTTGCGGCCGAGCGCGCTGGGGCCGCAGGCGGTGGACATGGACCTGTTGCCGCGGCGCGATCTGGACGAGAAGGCGGCCAAGGCGGCCCTGCCTCCCTTGGTCAAGGGCTATCTGCGGTTGGGTGGAATGGTCGGCGAAGGTGCGGTGATCGACACGCAATTCAACACCATCGACGTTTGCGTGGTTGTCGAGACCGCCCAGGTTACCGGGCGCTACCTCAAGCACTACGCCAGCCGTCCGACGGGCGAGGAGGCCCGGCCGTGACCAGGGTCCTGCGCCGTGGGGCGCTGTTCCTCGGCCTGACCGGTCTTCTATTGCCGGTCTACCTGGCGGTGCTTCCTTTCGGCGCCCGGCGGCGTGTCGCCGCGCTCTGGTTTTCCGGCTGTTGCGACATCCTGGGGATTGCGCTCCGGGTTTCCGGCCGGCCGTCGGAGGCCGCCGGAACGCTCTACGTTGCCAACCATGCCTCCTACCTGGACATCCTGGTGCTGGGGCGGTTGCTGGACGCCGCCTTCGTCGCCAAGGCCGAGGTGGCCCGCTGGCCCTTGTTCGGGATTATCGCCCATCTTGGGGGAACGGTCTTCGTTTCCCGGCGCCGTGCCGCCGCCGGCAAGGAAAGCGAGCGGATGGCGGCCCGCCTGTCGGGCGGCGAGCGTCTCGTCCTGTTCCCGGAAGGTACCAGCAGCGACGGCAATCGGGTTCTGCCCTTCCGCAGCGGCCTGTTCGCGGCGACCGAAGGGCGCCGGATGGTACAGCCGGTCTCTCTCGCCTACACCCGCCACGGCGACGGCCGGCCCCTGGCGGCCGAAGACCGTCCGGCCTTCTCCTGGTTCGGCGACATGGAGCTCCTGCCGCATCTGATCGGCGTCCTGGGGCGCGATGGCGTCGAAGTGGAAGTCCTGTTCCATCCGCCCGTTGCGGCATCCGCCTTCGCCGACCGCAAGACCCTGGCCGGCCGCTGCGAGGCGACGGTTGGCGGTGGCCTGGACGACCTGCTGGCCGGCCGGCGGCGCGGCGCGGCCTTATTGCCCGGCGAACGGCCGGTGGAACCTTGTACCTCAGGGATATACGCCATCGGTTGAAAGGGCTGTTGCCGACATTCCGCGAATCCCCCTAACATGCGTTCGTCGACGGAACGTTAAATGTCGGGGATGCGATGAGCCATATCCTGCCGCAACAACAACTGCTTCTGGAACTTCTGACCATGTCGGGGGATATCGCGGTCGCCGACGACATCAAGGGGACGATTCTTGAAAGGACTCTGGAAGAGTGCCGCCAGAACGGGTGGGTCACGACCAAGGTCTTCGGCGCCGGGTTCAACAAGACCAGCATCACATCGACCGGTCGGGATATGGTTAGGCGCGGGTGGTCGGGGGGGGCTCCCCCATGAGTGCCGCAGCCAGCAGCAGGGCCGCGGCGATCTCGAAAGCCGTGATGGCCCACAGCATATAGGCGATGCGCCGCCCCGAAGGCGTCATGTTCAGCCAGACCCGGTCCATGTACCAGCGCCAGGGTCCCAGCCAACTCCAGCGCCGCCACAGGCGGAAGTATCCGTGCAGGGCGTGGCCCCAGGGGACCAGGCTGCGGTCGACCTCGGGGGCACGCTCCGCCCGCTCGGATTCCGGCAGGGCATCGTAGTCGTCGGTGACGATCAGGCGTCCGCCGCCGGTGGGGCCTGCCTCGATTTGCAGCAAGGTACGGGCTTTCAGGCCGGCATCGTAGCGGAGAATGACGGTGTCGCCATCCCGTTCCACGGCGATGGCCGTATCGATGGCATGGCCGTTCGACAAGTTCCTCGCCACCAAATGCAGGCCGTCGGCGCCATCGGGTTCCAGGGTCTGGATTTCCAGCATCGGGTTGATGCGGATCAGGCGCTCCGGGCTGGCCAGAACCTTCAACTCGTCTGGGGAAAGGGGAGTGTCGACGCTTATCCTGGCTGCGTCCGAAAGGTACCGGAATTCGCTCATCGTTCCAGAAGGGAGATCTCGATACCGGCCAACGAGTCATTGCGAGGGGTGACCGGCATCATATCTCCACCTGGGTTCCCATCTCTACCACGCAGTTGTGGGGCAGGTGGAAGAAATCCATGGGCGTGGCCGCCATACGCGACATCCAGGCGAACAGGCGTTCGCGCCACATCACCATGCCTGGTTGCGGACTGGGGACCAGCATTTCGCGGCTGAGGAAATAGGAAGTCGCCAGCGGCACGAAGAAGAACCCCAGCTGTGCCTGATGGGCATGCATCAGCGTGCGGGTGATGTTGGGTTCTTCCATGAAGCCGTAGCGGATGACCAGGCGGCGGAAGCCGTTGTCCAGGTCTTCCGACACGATCCGGCGTTCTTCGGAAACGGTGGGCACCTCCTCGATGCGGGCGGTGAGGAAGACCACCCGTTCGTGCAGCACCTTGTTGTGCTTGAGGTTATGCAGCAGTGCCGGGGGGACCGCCTCCGGCGTTCCGGTGAGAAACATGGCGGTGCCGCTGACCCTGGGGATGTTGTTCGACAGGGTCTTCAGGAAGTCTTCCAGGAGCAGGGCGTCCCGCCTCAATCGGCGGTTCAGCAGAGCGCGGCCCTTCTTCCAGGTGGTGAGGAGCAGGAAGACCACGGAAGCCACCGCCAGCGGAAACCAGCCGCCATAGGGAATTTTCAACGAGTTGGCGGAAAACAACGCCAAGTCGACGGCGGCGAACAGGACGATGAAAGGCAGAGCCTTGCGGGGGCTCCAATTCCAGATCAGCAGCATAACCATGCCGATGAGGACGGAGTCGATCAGCATCGTTCCGGTGACCGCCACACCGTAGGCGGCGGCCAAGTTGCTGGAGGTGCCGAAGCCGAAGACCAGCGCCGCGACGGCGATCATCAACACCCAGTTGAGGAAAGGGATGTAGACCTGCCCGATCTCGCTTTCCGAGGTATGGATGATGTTCATACGCGGCAGATATCCCAGCTGGATGGCTTGGCGGGTCACCGAAAAGGCGCCGGAGATGACCGCCTGCGAGGCGATCACCGTGGCTGCCGTCGCCAGCCCCACCAGGGGCAGCAGTGCCCATTGCGGGGCCATGAGGAAGAAGGGATTCTCGATGGCGCCGGGAGTCTTCAGAAGCAGCGCCCCCTGGCCGAAGTAGTTGAGCACCAGGGCGGGCAGTACCAGGATGTACCAGCCCAGCCGGATGGGCAAGCGGCCGAAATGCCCCATGTCGGTATAGAGCGCTTCGGCGCCCGTCACCGCCAGCACCACCGAACCCAGGGCGACGAAAGCGGTCCAGGGGTGGGCTAGGACGAACATGAAGGCGTGGTGCGGACTGATGGCGGTCAGGACATAGGGCATGGCGGCGATATTGCGGACCCCCAGTACCAGCAGGACGAGAAACCAAAGCGTCATCACTGGGCCGAACAACTTGCCCACCGTCCCGGTGCCATGCTTCTGGATGGCGAAGAGCGAAATCAGGATGGCGATGGTGATCGGGATGATGAAGCGGCCCAGTTCGGGCTTGGCGACCTCCAGGCCTTCGACGGCGCTGAGCACCGAGATCGCCGGGGTGATCATGGAATCGCCGTAGAACAGGGCGGCGGCGAAAATACCCAATGCCGCCACCACCGGCCCCAGGTCGGGCCGCTTCTCCACCGCCTTGCCGACCAGGGCCAGCAGCGCCAGGCTGCCGCCTTCGCCGCGGTTGTCGGCACGCATCATCACCGTCACGTATTTGATCGTGACGATGCTGGCGATGGTCCAGAAGACAAGGGACAGGATGCCCATCATGTGCAGCCTGTCGATGGGAAGGGGATGCGGCCCGCCGAAGGTTTCCTTGATGGCATAGAGCGGACTGGTGCCGATGTCGCCGAACACCACGCCGATGGCGGCGAACATGAGGCCGACGGCGCGGCCGGCGTTGGACTCGGGAGAGTCCTCCTGGGAGGGCATGGTCATGGGAAAAGGGAGCCTATGTGGCGGAAGCAGAGACGTCCTTGCCGGTCTCGATGCGGCCGGAACTCTAGCTCCATTCCCTTCCGAAAGGAAGCGCCATGTCCGTCACACTACGGATATTCACATTATTCAGACTAGCCCCCCATTGCCCCCACGCGGGCTGCCGATGGCCGCCATGAACTCGCGCCGGGTCGAGGAATTGTCGCGGAAGGCGCCCAGCATGCGGCTGGTCACCATGGTGACGCCCGGCTTGTGGACGCCGCGCGTCGTCATGCACTGGTGCGCCGCCTCGATGACCACGGCCACGCCTTCCGGCTGCAGGATATCGTTCAGCGTGTTGGCGATCTGGGCGGTCATCTTTTCCTGGATGGTCAGACGCTTGGCGAAGATTTCCACCAGACGGGCCAGTTTGCTGATGCCGACCACCCGGCGGTGCGGCAGGTAGGCGATGTGGGCGCGGCCGATGATCGGCGCCATGTGATGCTCGCAGTGGGATTCGAAGCGGATATCCCTCAGGAGGACCATCTCGTCGTAGCCGTCCACTTCCTCGAAGGTGCGCTTGAGGTGCTCGACTGGATCGGCGGCGTAGCCCTGGAAATACTCCTCATAGGCCTTGACTACCCGTGACGGCGTATCCCGAAGGCCCTCGCGGTCCGGGTCGTCGCCGGCCCAGCGGAGCAGCACCCGCACCGCCTCCTCCGCTTCCGCGCGGCTGGGCAGAGCGACGCCGGAAGGGTTCAGCACGCCTTCGGCATCGACGACGGTCAAGGTCTTCTTTGTGGGGGGCACGGAAGGTCTCCTGAAGAAAGGGGAGGCGATAGACTTCGCTTGATGTGGGGAGGTCCCTTCCGATTTCAACCCGTTCTAATGAACCTGCCGCCGTTCATGCGGGCTATCCAGGGAGAAGGCGGGAATGGCCACTTCGATGGGCTGACCGCTTTCCGTGGTCATGCCGTAGGTGCCGACCATGATGCCCGACGGGGTCGGCAAGGGGGTGCCGCTGGTGTATTCGAAGGACTCGCCGGGCGCCAGGGTCGGCTGTTCGCCGACCACGCCGTCGCCATGGACCTCGCGCACCGTGCCGCGGGCGTCGGTGATCTTCCAGTAGCGGGTGAGCAGGCGGACCGGGCCGCTGCTGTGGTTTTCGATGCGCACGTGGTAGGCCCAGACGAAATGCTGGGCCTCGGGGTCCGACTGTTCGGCCAGGTAGGAAGGCTCGACGGACACGGTGATGCCGTGGGTGGTCGAGACGTAGGGCGATGCTGTCTGCAATTGCTGGAGAGGCATGGTCACACCGAACAGGCCCCACGGCCCAGCGCACAGAAGCTGGCACAGTGGGGATGGTTGAGGGAGACGGCCTGGGCCGAGCCGGCAAGCTCGGACCCCAGTTCGAAGCGGGGATCGTAGGGCAGCAGGGTGCAGGGCACGACCACCGGACGGTCGGCACCCTTGCGTTTGATGACCATGCGCGAGGTGGCGCACATCATGCTGTCGGGGGCGACGCCCAAGATATCCCAGCATTGCACCGAGACTTCAGGGACGTCCTGGGTCGCATCCATCTCGGGGAACAACACCAGCCGGCGTGGATCGGTAACGTCGATGGGGATGCCCAGGTGGGCGAACAGTGCCGCGTAGCCGGCGCGCAGAACGTCGGGCGCCTCGCCCCAGCCGGTGCGGGCCGCGACGGCCAGGGAAAGACCATTACCAGCCATCCACCTGATATTTTCCAGCATCTTGTCCCAGGAGCCGTCGCCCCGGTTGGCCTCGTGCCCTTCAGGGCTCGGGTGGTCGATGGAAACCCGAAGCGTCAGCCGGCCGGGAAACCTCTCGTTCAGGGCCTTCACCGCTTCGCGGCGGAACCGGAAGGGCTGCATGGCGTTGGTCAGCACCAGGACGCGGAAGCCGCGCTCCAGCGCGTCTTCCAGGATGGCAAGGATGTCCTTGTTCATGAAGGGCTCGCCGCCCGTGAGCCCGATCTCCTCGACCGGCAGGCCGCAAGCGGCGATCTCGTCCAGATAGGTCCGGACCTCGGTCGCCGACAGAAACGGCAAACGGTCGTTGGTGGGACCCGATTCCATGTAGCAGCCGTGACAATTCAGATTACACAGACTGCCGGTATTGAACCAGACGCACCGCAGGCGGGTGAGCGCCACCACAGCCCGATCCTGGCCCTTGGCGGTCAGCCGGGGATCGCGGAACTTGGACGGATCGAGCGGCCGCCGCTGGACGGCCCGGTTGCTGGGCATGGGTCGCCTTTCCCCTGTTTCACCCCTGTATATTTATCCCGGATCGTCGCCGGGCACCAGTTCACAAATCCGTCAGTCCGGCGCGCCCTAAACTCCCAAATATCTCAGATGGACGTCCGGACGCGCAGCCAAGTCGGCGGTCGATCCATCCCAGACGATGCGGCCCTTTTCCAGGATGGCGCAGCGGTCGACCAGCCCCAGCAAGGTCTCCAAATCCTTGTCGATGACCAGGATCGCCAGGCCGGCCGCATGCAGACGGCGCAGCACCGCCCAGATCTCCTCCCGCACCAAAGGTGCGAGACCCTCCGTGGCTTCGTCCAGAATCAGTAGCCTCGGATGGGTGGTCAGGGCGCGGCCGATGGCCAACATCTGTTGCTCGCCCCCGGACAGCCTGCCGGCCGGGTGATGGCGCCGTTCCGCCAAGCGCGGAAAGAGGCCGAGCACCGCTTCCCGCGTCCATTCCCCGCCGGGCCGGGCTGCCACCGCCAGGGTCTCGTCGACGGTCAGGTTGGGGAAGATGCCTCGCCCCTCGGGCACCAGGCCCAGGCCCGAGCGGGCACGGCGGAAGGGAGGGGCGGCCGTGATGTCCTCTCCCAACCACCGCACAAATCCCCGGCGCGGGTGCGTCAGGCCCATCAGGGCGCGCACCGTCGTCGTCTTGCCCATGCCGTTGCGCCCCAGCAGGGCTACCGCTTCCCCCGCCGCGATGAGCAGGTCGACGCCGTGCAGGATGTGGCTTTCCCCGTAGTAGACATGCAGGCCCCGGGCTTCCAGAAGGGTCATGCCGGATGCCCCAGGTAAGCCCGCTGCACGGCCGGGTCGTTGCGCACCGCCGCCGGATTGCCGGTGGCGATGGCCCGGCCGTCCACCATCACCGTGACAGTATCCGCCAAGGCGAAGACGGCATCCATGTCGTGTTCGATCAGCACCAGGGTGCGGTCGCCGGCGAGTTTTTTCAGCAGGGCGGTGGTGCGAACCGATTCCTCGGCACCCATGCCGGCCAGGGGCTCGTCCAGCAGCAGCAGGCGCGGCCCGGCGGACAGCATGAGGGCGATTTCGAGCTGACGGGCGGCACCATGGCTGAGGCGGTCGGCGCGCACCTCCGCCAGGTCGCCCAGATCGCAGAGATCGAGGGCCGCACGGGCCCGGCCGATGGCGTCCCGCCCGCCGCCCGCACCGAGGCAACAGTTCTCCAGGCAGGTGGCCTCGGCGAAGAGGCTGGTACGCTGGAAGATACGTCCCACCCCCAGGCGGGCGATGCGGTAGGGCGGCAGGCCGGCGATGTCGCGGCCTTCCAGGAGGACGCGTCCGGCCGTCGGGGCGAGGTGGCCGGACAGCAGATTGACCAGGGTGGTCTTTCCGGCGCCGTTGGGGCCGATCACCGCGTGGACGCGGCCGGCTTCGACACGCAAGGACAGATCCGCGACCGCATGCAGGCCGCCGAAGGCACGCGAAAGGCCCACGGTTTCCAGCAAGACCTCAGCCATGATGCCTCCGCAGGCCCGCCAGGCCGCGCGGCAGCAAAATCACCGCCAGGATGACGAACAGCCCCATTCCCAGCATCCAGTGGGCGGTGAGATCGGACAGGACTTCCTCCAGCAGCACCAGGGCGGCGGCGCCAATAGCCGGGCCGTACAAGGTTCCCTTGCCGCCCAGGATCACCATCATCAGCGCCAGGCCTGACAGGCGCCAGTCCAGCAGCCCCGGCGACACGTATTCGGCCTGATAGGCCATCAGCCATCCGGCCAGCCCGGCCACCGCCCCGGCGATGACGAAGGCGGCGAGTTTCAGACGGTAGGTGGCGTAGCCGAGCGAGGCCATGCGTGCCTCGTTCATCCGGATGCCGGCCAGCTTGCGGCCAAAAGGGGATCGCACCACCCAGGCCAGCAGCCCGTAGCCGGCGGCGAGGACGGCGACGCTGAACAGGTAGAAGGCGGCGGCATCCTTCACCAGGAGGGGGCGGGCATCGATCAGCAGCCCGTCGGACCCGCCCAGGACGGAGGCCCCCTGGACGAAAGTGAAGGCCATCTGGGCGAAGGCCAGGGTCGCCATGATGAAGTAGACTCCCGATGCCCGGAGGCAGAGTGCGCCGATGACCAGTGCCGCCAGACCGGCGGCGGCCACGGCGGCGGGCAGGGAGGCGAAGCCCGGCGGCAGCAGGGCGGCGGCGTAGGCGGCCAGGCCCAGGTAGGCGGCATGGCCCAGGCTGACCAGGCCGACGGTGCCGACCAGCAGATCGAGGCTCATGGCGAACAGCGCCATGGCGGCCAGCTTGGCACCCAGGGTGAGCCCGAACTCGCCCACCGTGAGCGGCAGGGCCAGCAGCAGGGCGAGAATCGCACCGTGGATCGCCGGGGCGCGCACCTCAGGTCCCCCGGGCAAACAGGCCTTGCGGCCGCCAGACCAAGGCCGCAGCCATCAGGCCGTAGACGAAAAGGCCGGCGGTCTCGGGCAGAAGGGTCTTGCCGAAGGAGTCGGCTAGGCCGATGGCCATGGCGCCCAGGAAGGCGCCCTTGACGGAGCCGATGCCGCCGATGACCACGATCACCAGGCAGAGCACCAACACCTGCTCGCCCATGCCGGGCGCCACCGACTCGATGGGGGCGGCGAGCATTCCGGCCAGGGCCGCCAGCACCGCACCGGCACCGAAGACCAGGGAGAACAGGCGGTCGGTGTCGATCCCCAGGGCTCCGGCCGTCTCGCGGTCCGCGGCGGCGGCGCGGATGGTCATGCCGAGGCGCGTCCGGCGCACCACCCACGCCATGCCGCCGGCCAAGGCCAAGCAGGCCGCGGACAGGAACAGGCGATAGATCGGATAAGACAGGGTCTCGGTAAGCCGGACGGTGCCCCGCAGTATCTCCGGCACCGGCACCGAATGAACGTCGCTTCCCCACAGCATGCGTTGCAGTTCGTTGAGCACCAGGATCAGCCCATAGGTCAGCAGAACTTGCTTCAAGTGGTCTTGGCCATAGAGGAAGGAGACCGCAAAGCGCTCCACCGCCAGTCCCAGGGCGAAGGCGATGGGAATGCCCAAGGCCACGGCGCCTCCCAGGCTGCCGGTCTTCGCGGTCAGCCAATAGGCCAGATAGGCGCCGATCATGTAGAAGGACCCGTGGGCGAGATTGATTACGCCCATGATGCCGAACACCAGGGTAAGACCGCTCGCCACCAGGAACAGCAGAATGCCGTACTGGACGCCGTTCAAGGCCTGGATCAGGACGAACGAGGCGTCCATGTCACATCTTGCAGCCGGTGCCCGGATCTTCCAATTGGGCGTGGGCGATGCCCAGGACCTTGTTGCGGCCGCCTTCGACCTGCCGCAGGTAGAAGTCCTGGATCGGGTTGTGGGATTTGGACATGTGCCAGACACCGCGCGGCCCCGAAATCTCGGCATCCTCCATCGCCTGGATGAGGTCCTTGGTGGCGCCGGTATCGCCCTTGACCGTGTCCAGGGCGCGATAGAGCAGGGTTCCGGTATCCCATCCCTGAACCGCGAAGACATCGGCCATCCGGCCGGTGGTCTTGCGGAAGTCGCCCAGGAACAGGCGATTTTCCGGAGAATCCAGGGTCTCGGCCCAATGCAGCGCGGTGACGATGCCTTCGGCGTGGTTGCCGACCGCGTCCAGCACGCCCTCCGTCAGAAAGCCGGTGCCATAAAGAGGGATCTGCTTGCGATCCAGAGCCGTGTCGTAGTCGCGAATGAACTTGACCGCGCCCGAGCCGGAGAAGAAGGCAAAGACGGCGTCGGGCTTCAGGGCCGCGATGCGGGTCAGCACCGGCTGGAATTCGGCGTCGGGAAAGTCGACCCAGAGTTGCTCCACCGGGTCTGCGCCTCCTGCCTTACGGAAACTCTCGCCGAAAGCGGCCATCATCTCCTGGCCGGCGGCGTACTTCCAGGTCAAGGTGACAACGCGCCTATGGCCGCGCTTCAGCACCTCGGCACCCATGGAAAATCCGGTTTGCCAATTGCTGAAAGAAGTACGGAAGACGTTCCGCAGGCAGGCGCCGCGCGTCAATTCGTCCGCCCCGGCGTTGGGACAGATCATGATGGTCTTGGGCGACTTGGCCATCACCTTGGTCATGGCGAGCGCGACGCCGGAATGCACCGGACCGACCACGAAATCGACATCCTTGCCCTTGACCAATTTCGTGGCGTTGTCGACGGCCTTGGAGGGATTGGCCTCGCTGTCGACCTTGTGGAGTTCGTATGTCCGGCCGCCCAGCTTGTCGCCGGTAGCCTTGAGCCGCATCGTCAGTCCGCTGGTGATGTTCTCGCCCAGCTGGGCGTAGACCCCGGTGTAGGGCAGCATGATGCCGATCCGGACCGGCGCCTCGCCGCCGATAGCAAACCGCGACGGGACCCAGGCGGCGGCGGCACTTGCCGCGGCGCCCATCAGAAAACGCCGGCGCGCCGGCCTGTTCGGCTGTCTCGGATGCATGGCGATCCTCCCCGGAGCATATGCCGCGCATCTTAGGGAGGATGGTCTCCCCTGTCATCCGTGAATGAGGGGAAATTCCCGAGCGAAAATGCGACAGCAGGTAGATGTACGGGCTTAATAAACCAGGGCCGCGATGTTACACTCACCGTACGGGGTCATTTTCGATGATTGTCCGTGGGGGGGGGGAAGCATGACGGTAAGTCGCCGGGCGAGCGCGTTCCTGATCGTCGGTTTCGGGGCGATCCTGGCCTGCATGCTGGGGGCGCTCTACATCGGCGTCCAGCACCTGGAGGTTACCCGCCAGGCTTGGCTGCGGGACGCCGCTTTCCGCGAAAAGGTCCGGGCGGCTTTCGTGATGCGGGAGGCGGTGCGCGAACGTTCCTTCCGCTTGGCCTTCGCCACGACATTTCCAGACTTTTTCGACCGCGACTCCCAGCAGGAACATTTCCGTGAAGCGGCCAGCGTCTTCGTGCGGGCTCGCGGCGAGTTGCAGAACTTGATCCTGACGCCCGAGGAGGCCGATGCCCTGCGTTCCCTGGAGGGCACCATCACCAAGGCGCGTCCGGTTGTCGACGAGGCCATGGCGCGGGTCGTGGAAGGGGGGGGCAACGGTGAGATCCAGGCCCAGGTGGAAGCCGGCCTCAACGGCCAATCCAAAATCATCGAATCCCTGAACACCTTCGTGAAGGTGGTTGAGGATTCGTCGCTGCGCGAGGCCGCCGCCGCCAGCCGGGCCGTGGAACAGACCCAGCGCAAGATGATGGGCCTGAGCACCGGTGCGGTCATCCTGGCGATCGTCATCGGGATTTTCGTGGTGGCCCGGGAGTCCAGGACTACCCGCGAACTGGCCGCGAATCGCGACATGCTGGCCAAGCTGTCGACGACAGACGCCTTGACCGGCATCGCCAACCGTCGGCGCTTCGACGAAGTCTTCGAACTGGAATGGACGCGGGCCATGCGCAGCGGGGCGCCCTTGTCCCTTATCCTGATCGATGTGGACCACTTCAAATGGTATAACGACGAATACGGCCACGCCATGGGCGACCAATGCCTGGCGGCGGTCGCCAAGGCGATGTCGGCCCTGGTCGTCCGTGCCACCGACTTGGCGGCGCGTTACGGCGGCGAGGAATTCGCCTGCGTCCTGTCCAACACCGACAACGCCGGCGCCCTGGTGGTGGCAGAAAAGATCCGCGAGGCGGTGGCCGCCCTGGAAGTCGAGCATAAGAAATCGTCGGCTGCCGATCATGTCACGATCAGCATCGGCGTCGCCACCGTCCGGCCGAGCAAGATGGATAATCCGAAGGATTTCTTCGAGCGGGCCGACCAGTGTCTCTACAAGGCCAAGGAAAGCGGGCGCAACCGGGTGGTGGGCTGCTTGGCCTGATCGGGGATGGATTCCGCAACGGGGCCCCATCGTGGAGCCACGCTACCCCTTGTCATTTCCTCCCCGGCGACTACTGTATCCTGCGTTCAAGAATCCTGGACGGGAAGCATGATGGGCGACGACGATCTGTTTGCCGGCGCGCCGCGCGGCAAGGACGACTATTCGGCCAAGGACATCGAGGTCCTGGAAGGCTTGGAGCCGGTACGGCGGCGGCCGGGCATGTACATCGGCGGCACCGACGAGCATGCGCTTCACCATCTGGTGGCGGAAGTTCTGGACAATGCCATGGACGAGGCGGTGGCCGGACATGCCAGCCGCATCGAACTCGAACTGGCGGCCGACGGCGCGGTGACGGTGCGCGACAACGGGCGCGGCATCCCGGTCGATCCCCATCCCAAGTTTCCCAGGAAGTCGGCGCTCGAAGTCATCCTCACCACCCTGCATTCGGGCGGCAAGTTCTCGGGCAAGGTCTACGAGACTTCGGGCGGCCTGCATGGCGTCGGCGTCTCGGTGGTCAACGCCCTGTCGGAAAAGCTGGTGGTCGAGGTGGCGCGCGACCGCCAGCTCTATTCCCAGACCTATTCGCGCGGCAAGCCGCTGGGACCCCTGCAGGCCCTGGGGGCGGTACAGAACCGGCGTGGCACCACGGTGGTCTTCTCGCCCGATCCGCAGATATTCGGCACACGGGCCCGCTTTAAGCCTGCTTGGCTCTATCGCATGGCGCGTTCCAAGGCCTACCTGTTCCGGGGGGTGGAAATCCGGTGGTCCTGCGATCCCTCCCTGCTGGGCGAAAAGGAGGAAACCCCCGCCAGCGCCGTACTGCATTTTCCTGGCGGCCTCTCGGATTTCCTGGGTACCATGCTAGAGGGTCGCCCGACGGTCACCGCCAAGGCCTTCGCCGGTCAGGCGCGTCTAGCTCCCGAAGGCCCCGGCAAGGCGGAATGGGCGGTGGCTTGGCCTGCCGATGAGGAGGAAGGCTTCTTCAACAGCTATTGCAACACGGTGCCGACACCCCAGGGCGGCACCCACGAGGCCGGGTTGCGGTCGGCGCTGGCCAGGGGCCTGAAGGCCTATGCCGAGATGATCGGCAACCGGGCGGCGGCCAAGATCATGGCCGAGGACGTGGTGAACGGCGCTTGCGCCATGCTGTCGGTCTTCATCGCCGATCCCCAGTTCCAGGGCCAGACCAAGGAGAAACTGGCGACCGCCGAAGCCGCCCGTCTGGTCGAGAACGCGGTGCGCGACCATTTCGACCACTGGCTGTCGGGCGATCCGGAAACGGCCAAGGCCCTGCTGGACAAGATCGTCGAGCGTGCCGAGGCCCGGCTCAAGCGCCGCCAGGACAAGGAAACCAAGCGCCAGTCGGCCACCAAGCGCTTGCGCCTGCCGGGCAAGCTGGCCGACTGTTCCCGCACGGTCAACGTCGGCACGGAAATTTTTTTGGTGGAAGGCGATTCTGCCGGCGGCTCGGCCAAGCAGGCGCGGGACCGCGCCTCCCAGGCGATTCTGCCGCTCCGGGGCAAGATTCTCAACGTGGCTTCGGCCTCCTTCGACAAGATGCAGGCCAACCAGGAACTGTCGGACATCGTCGAGGCCTTGGGCTGCGGAACCCGCGACCGCTTCGACCCGGAAGCGCTACGCTACGAGAGAATCATCATCATGACCGACGCCGATGTGGACGGCGCCCACATCGCCTCTTTGCTGATGACGTTCTTCTACCGCGAGATGTCGAAGCTGGTGCTGGGCGGGCACCTCTACTTGGCCCAGCCGCCGCTTTATCGACTGGTGCACGGGGGCAAGAGCGTCTACGCCCGCGACGATGCCCATAAGGACGAACTGCTGACCAAGGAGTTCAAGGCCAACTCCAAGGTGGAGATCAGCCGCTTCAAGGGCTTGGGCGAGATGCCGCCGGCCTCGCTGAAGGAAACCACCATGGACCCGGCCAAGCGCACCCTGCTGCGGGTGGTGGTGCCCCAAGGCCATAACGTCGAGGACCATGAGGAGGCTCGCCAGACGGCGCAACTGGTGGAAAGCCTGATGGGCCGCAAGCCCGAACTCCGCATGGCCTTCATCCAGGAACACGCCCGCTTCGTCGAGGAGATCGACGTCTAAGGTTCTGGACAAGGGACGACAAATCCCTCTCGCCTCCGGGCCGGGAGAAAGGTATTCTCCGGGCCATGGACCCGAACCATCTCATTCTTGGCGCGCTGGTTATCCTGGGCTTCGCTCTGGCCTTTGGTATCCGCACGCTGGTCAAGTTCTACAAGTCCCAAAAGGACCAGAACCTCCCGCAAGGGAAGAGCTGAGTTCGCGCTCCGGTTCCGCCACCAGGGAGGGAGAAGCGTCGGATGCCCACCGTGCTGATCACCGGCGCAAGCCGCGGTATCGGCCTGGAGTTCTGTCGCCAGTACCTGGACGATGGCTGGCGGGTGGTCGCCACCGGCCGCGATCCGAAGAATTCAAAAGGGTTGACGGCTTTGCGCGGCGACCTCCTGGTACAAGCCCTCGATGTGGGGAACCACGAAGCCGTCGATGCCCTGGCCGCCAGCCTACGCCGCGAATCCATCGACGTGCTTATCAACAACGCCGGTGTCTACGGGCCGCGTTCCTCGGCGCTGCGCAACCTGGACTACGCCGGGTGGGGCGAGGTCTTCCGCATCAATTCCATGGCCGCCCTGAAGGTCAGCGAGGCCTTCCTCGACCATGTAGCGCGTAGCGGCCAGAAGCGCATCGCTGCCCTGACCAGCAAGATGGGCAGCATGGCCGACAACCGATCCGGCGGGTCCTATGTCTACCGTTCCAGTAAAGCGGCCTTGAACGCCGTGATGAAGAGTTTGTCCGTAGACTTGGCGCCGCGCGGTATTCTGGTCGGCATCCTGCATCCGGGCTGGGTGCGGACCGACATGGGAGGCCCCGGCGCCCTGATCGACGCCGACGTCAGCGTCGCCGGCATGCGCAAGGTCATCGCGGGGTTGACTCCGGAAACCTCCGGGGCGTTCCTCAACTACGACGGTTCCCCGATTCCCTGGTAGTTGGCCGGCCTTGTCGCGGGTCGGGCGGGCTGACTATAATGCCCCGGTTGGGGGACGGAACCGGGATGGCCGAGGTATGCCGAACTACAACCTTGAGCGCCTGAACTTCCTGATCGTCGACGACAACAAGCACATGCGGGCGTTGGTCAAGACCATCCTGCATGCGCTGGGCTCCAGGAATTGCCTGGAGGCCGGCGATGGCGCCGATGCTTTCAAGGAGTTGCGGCACTTCCCGGCCGACATCATCATCTGCGACTGGAACATGTCGCCGTTGGACGGCCTTGACTTCGTGCGTCTGGTGCGGACCGGCAAGGACAGCCCCAACCCCTTCGTCCCCATCATCATGCTGACCGGCCATACCGAGATGAACCGGGTTCTCGAGGCCCGCGATTCCGGGGTTCACGAGTTCATCGCGAAGCCGATCTCGGCCAAGGGATTGTATGCCAGGGTCAAGGCGATCATCGAACGGCCGCGGCCCTTCGTGCGCACCAAGATCTATTTCGGGCCCGATCGGCGCCGCAGGGCGAGCCCCAACTATAACGGTCCGGAAAGGCGCAAGGCCAACCAGCCTCTGCCGGAAGGGGCGCCCGGCGCTGTGGCGGACGGCCCAAGCCTCAGCCAAGCCGAGATCGAGGCGCTGCTCAACGGGTGAGTGAATCCTGTTGGGCGGGAATCGAGCCGAGTGTACAATCCCGCCATTCGCGTTGAGAAATTCGACCCGGAGGTAGCGATGAAAAAGGTAATGACGGCGACTTTGGCCATAGGCCTTCTGGCAGGCTGTTCCAGCATGAACGATATCAAGACCGAGCATGTGGTCGGTACGGCCATCGGCGTGGCGACGGGCGGCATCGTCGGCTGGCAGTTCGGCGGCGGTGTGGGCCAGGCCCTGGCGACCACCGGCGGCGCTCTGGCGGGTGGCGTGGCCGGCTATTTCGCCGGCGACGCGGTTGCCAAGAAGTAATGGTTTCCGATCCGCGGGAAGTCGACGGGAAGGCCCCGCCCTTGCGGCGGGGCTTCTTCTTTCCGGTCCTTGCCTTGGTTTTGCTGGCTGCGGGCGCGGCCCTCGCGGCCGAAGCCTGGAAGCGCATTCCCTGGCATCTGGCGGACATCTGGTGGACCCTGGACGACGCCGTCGAATTCCGGGAATTTTCCATCGAGGTGGAAATCGCCGGGGCCGTCGGGGGGGAGGTGCCGCTCTACATCGCGCCCACCGGCCTGCTGACCATCAACGGCATCCGCGCCTACGGCGGGTTGCAGACCCAGGTGCACCAGATGGGCAGGGAAGCGGCTCGCGGCATCATCTTTTCCCGCTGGGACGAGCGGCGCGAGGATCATATCCGCGCCGCGCCGGGCGGGGTGGGGGTGAGCAGCGGCTCGGAAGGGGACTTCGTCAGCGTCCGCAACCGGATGGACTGGCGGGAGGGCCGCTACCGGGTCATCCTGACCCGCGAGGCGGCGGACGCGGAGTCCTCCTGGCTGCGCTACCGGGTCTGCGCCTTGCCGGCCGATGCCTGCGCGGAAGCGGGCAGCCTGAAGTTTCCCGGCGCCTCGACGCGGCTGGGGCGCTCCTTCAACAGCTTTTTCGAGGTCTACGGCAAGGAGATCGCGCCCGACCAAGTCCCGCGCGCGACGGTCGTCTTCCGCGACCCCCAGGTCGACGGCAAGCCCGTCCGCCTGAAACAGGCGAGCGCCTTCTATCCGGGAGACGTCCCGCCGCGGGCCAAGGCCTCAGGGGCGGGAGCCGCGGCCGTCCGGGTGGAATCGGGACCGATCCATGATCGCGCCGGCCTGGCCGCCACGCCGAAAGGCGTGCGCTACGAACGCCTTCAGTTGGTCAGCCACTGAAAGACCTGGGCGAAGTCCTTCCACATGAACGCCGCGAAGGCGGCGCTGTAGAGGATCGTATTGACCAGAATGAGCTGCATTTCCTTGGGGCCGACGATCCCCGTCCCGGCAGCCCGGCGCTTCTGCGTCGTCATCATGGGTTTTCTCCCCGAAAAGCTTGCTGCTTCTCAGGGTGCCATGATTCGGGTTTAGAAAAAGTTAACGGCCGCCCGATCAGGCGCCCACGCCTTCCACAGGAAAGCCTTCCCGGTTCCAGCGCGCCATGCCGCCCTTGACCACCGCGACATTGGTGAAGCCGGCCTGCTTCAGCACCCGGGCGCCGCCGGGCGCGCGGTTTTCCGTGCGGCAGAGCACGAAGACCGGTTCGTTCTTGTAGGCTTCCAGCTTTTCCGCAACCAGGCCGATGCGTTCCTTGAGATCGCCGGGCGTCAGATTGATGGCGCCGGGAATGTGGCCCAGCGAGCCGGTGAATTCGCCCGCCGTGCGCACGTCGACGACCACCACGTCCTTGCCTTCGTCCATCAGCTTCTTGACGGCCTGGGGCTCGACGAAGGGCACGCCCGCGGTCAGGCGCGGCAGGTACTTGACGAACACCAGGGCGCCGACGACGAAGGCGACCTGGATGGCGATGGATTGGATCTGATCGGCGTTCATGGGCATTCTGGTAGCCGGCCCGCGCGGGCTTGTCAATCGGGGGAGCCGGCTCTATGACTGGGCCATGGCGATCCAACCCATACCTGTGATCGGCGGCGGCCTGGCCGGCAGCGAAGCCGCCTGGCAACTTGCCCAGGCCGGCGTGCCGGTGCGGCTTTACGAGATGCGGCCGGCGAAGTCGACGCCGGCCCATGCCTCGGGCGGGCTGGCGGAACTGGTCTGTTCCAATTCCCTGCGTTCCGACGACGCCGAAGGCAGCGCGGTGGGCGTCCTGCATGCGGAAATGCGCCGGGCCGGCTCCCTGATCCTCAAGGCCGCCGACGCCAACCGGGTGCCGGCGGGCAGCGCCCTGGCCGTGGATCGCGAGGCCTTCAGCCGGACCGTCGAGGAGACCCTCCTCGCCCATCCCCTGGTGACACTGGTCCGCGAGGAAGTCGCTTCCCTGGACCTGCCGGGCTGCGCAAGCGCCATCGTCGCCAGCGGGCCCTTGACCTCGGCGCCCTTGGCCGAAGCCATCCGGGCCCTGAGCGGAACTGATTCCCTCGCCTTCTTCGACGCCATCGCCCCCATCGTGGTCAAGGAGTCCATCGACTTCTCCAAGGCATGGTTCCAATCGCGCTGGGACAAGGGGGAAGGGGACGACTACATCAACTGCCCCATGGACGACACCCAGTACGAGGCCTTCGTCGACGCCCTGCTGGCCGGCCCCAAGGTGCCCTTCAAGGACTGGGAGAAGGATACCCCCTATTTCGAAGGCTGCCTGCCCATCGAGGTGATGGCCGAACGGGGACGCGAGACCCTGGCTTTCGGTCCCATGAAGCCGGTGGGGCTCCGCGATCCCCACAACCCCGGCCGCCGGCTGCGCGCCGTGGTGCAGTTGCGCCAGGACAACCGGCTGGGCACCCTCTACAACATGGTGGGCTTCCAGACCAAGCTCGCCCATGGCGCCCAGGTGGAAGTCTTCCGCACCATTCCCGGCCTGGAAGGGGCCGAATTCGCCCGCCTGGGCGGCATCCACCGCAATACTTTCCTGAACGGGCCGCGCCTGCTGGACGGCACCTTGCGCCTGAAGGCCGATCCGCGACTGCGCTTCGCCGGCCAGATCACCGGCTGCGAGGGCTATGTGGAAAGCGCGGCCGTCGGCCTGCTGGCCGGGCGCTTCGCCGCGGAAGAAGCCCGGAGCCTGCCCCCGCGCCCGCCGCCCGCCACCACCACCCTGGGGGCCCTGCTGGGCCACATCACCGGCGGCGCCCTGGCCGATACCTACCAGCCGATGAACATCACCTTCGGCCTGTTCCCGCCCATCGAGGCCCGCAACGAACGCGGCCGGCCGCTGAAGGGCCGCGAACGCAAAAAGGCCCTGGCCGCCCGCGCCCTCGCCGATGTGGAGGGATGGCTGGCCGGCGAGTGACGGGCGGGCGGTTTTGCGCTATAGAGGCCCGGCGATCGGGAAGGAGACCTGCATGTACGTGGTGACCGGAGGCGCCGGATTCATCGGCTCCAACATGGCGGCGGCGATCGAGGAGCGGGGCCTGGGCCGCGTCGTCGTCTGCGACCGCCTGCGCGACGGGGTGAAATGGAAGAACATCGCCAAGCGCGATCTGTTCGACATCGTCCATCCCGACCGTCTGCTCGATTTCCTCGACATTCATAGCGCCGCCGTCAAGGCGGTGATCCACATGGGGGCCATTTCGGCCACCACCGAAACCGACGCCGACAAGATCGTCGACAACAACTTCCGCCTGTCGGTGGCGCTTTGGCGCTGGTGCACCACCCACCAGGTGCCCTTGATCTACGCCTCTTCGGCCGCCACCTACGGCGACGGGCGGCAGGGATTCTCCGACGACGCCTCCCCCCGCCATCTGGAGACGCTGCGTCCCCTGAACGCCTACGGCTGGAGCAAGCACCTGTTCGACCGCTGGGTGGTGCGGGCCTTGGGCAATGGCGAGCTTCGTCCGCCGCAATGGGCGGGGCTGAAGTTCTTCAACGTCTACGGCCCCAACGAGGCCCACAAGGGGACCATGAAAAGCGTGGTCGCCCAAATATTCCCCACGGTGAAGGCGGGCGGCACCTGCAAGCTGTTCAAGTCCCACCGCCCCGACTACGAGGACGGCGGCCAGTCGCGCGACTTCGTCTGGATCGGCGACTGCATCGACGTGATGACGTGGCTGCTGGACAATCCCGAAGCCAGCGGCCTGTTCAACTGTGGCACCGGCCAGGCCCGGTCCTTCAAGGATCTGGCCGCGGCCACCTACCGGGCGCTGGGGCAGGAGCCGAAGATCGAGTACATCCCGACGCCCGAAGCGATCCGCGACAAATACCAGTACTTCACCCAGGCCGACATGGGCCGCCTGCGCGCCGCCGGCTATGCCAGGCCCTTTACGGCGCTGGAGGACGGCGTGGCGCGCTACGTCCGCGACTTCCTGGACGCCGAGGATTCGTTCCGGTGACCGACATCCTGCTCGCCATTCCCTATCCCAATATCGACCCGGTGCTGTTCCAGATCGGGCCCTTGGCCATTCGCTGGTACGCGCTGGCCTATGTGGCCGGGCTGGTGCTGGGCTGGCGGCTGATCGTCCGCTTGGCCCGCAAGGCGCCCCTGCCGGTCAAGGAAATCGACATCGACGATTTCCTGGTCTGGGCTACCCTGGCCGTGGTGCTGGGGGGGCGGCTGGGCTACGTGCTGTTCTACCAGACCGGCTACTACCTGGCGAACCCGGGCGCCATGCTGCGGGTCTGGGAAGGCGGCATGTCCTTCCACGGCGGCATCCTGGGCGTGGCGGTGGCCGGCATCGTCTTCGTCAAAAGGCGGGGCATTTCCGGCCTGGTCTTCGCCGACCTGCTGTCCTGCGGCGCGCCCATCGGCCTGTTCTTCGGCCGCCTCGCCAATTTCATCAACGGCGAGTTGTTCGGCCGGCCCGCCGACGTGCCCTGGGCCATGGTCTTTCCGCGCGGCGGGCCCGAGCCCCGCCATCCCAGCCAGCTTTACGAGGCGCTGCTGGAAGGACTGGTGCTGTTCGCCGTCGCCAACCTGGTCTACCGGAACGAGGCGTTGCGCCGTCGTCCCGGCCTGACCGCCGGCGTCTTCATCGCGGGCTACGGGATTGCGCGTTCGGTGTCCGAGTTCTTCCGCCAGCCCGACGCCTGGGTGCTGCCCTGGCTGACCATCGGCCAGGCCCTGTCCCTGCCCATGCTGGCCGCCGGCATCGCCCTGGCGGTCCTGGCCCTGCGCCGCCCGGCGTCATGAGCGGGTTGCTGGATATCCTTTGCCGGCGCATCGCACTCGAAGGGCCGCTGTCCGTCGCCCAGTACATGGCCGAGGTCCTGGGCCATCCCAAGTACGGCTACTATATGGGCCGCGATCCCTTCGGGCGCGGCGGGGACTTCACCACGGCGCCCGAAATCAGTCAGATGTTCGGCGAGATCCTGGGACTATGGGGCGCCCTGGTCTGGCGCGCCATGGGCGAGCCGGAGGCGTTGAACCTGGTGGAACTGGGCCCCGGCCGCGGCACCCTGATGGCCGACATGCTGCGCGCCGCCCGCAGCGTCCCCGGCTTTCGCCAAGCCATCCGGGTCCATCTCGTGGAAATCAGCCCGGCCTTGCGGGCCCGCCAGCGGGAAGCCCTGGGCGATGTCCCGGCCACCTGGCACGACAGCCTGGACCAGGTGCCGCAGGGGCCGCTCCTGGTCATCGCCAACGAGTTCTTCGACGCCTTGCCCATCCGCCAGTTCCAGAAGGTGGGCGACGGCTGGCGCGAGCGCATGGTGGGGCTGGCGGCGGACGAAAAGGGGCTGGAATTCCAGTTGGCGCCCGCTGCGCATCGGCCGCCCTTCCTGTCCGACGACCTGGCCGACGCCCCGGAAGGCGGCATCGTCGAAACCTGTCCGTCCGGGCTGGCGGTCGTTCACGCCCTGGCGGAACGGCTTGCCCGCTTCGGCGGCGCCGCCCTTATCGTCGATTACGGGCATCACCGTTCGGGAATCGGCGACACCTTGCAGGCGGTCAAGGGCCATGCCTTCCACGAGGTGCTGGCCGATCCCGGCGATGCCGATCTGACCGCTCATGTGGATTTCGAGGCCTTGGGACGTTCCGCCGCCGAGCGCGGGGCAGCGGTTTACGGCCCCTTGCCTCAGGGGGAATTCCTGCTGCGCCTGGGGTTGGGCGCCCGAGCCGCAATGCTGCTACAGAAGGCGACGCCCCAGCAGGCGGCGGACATCCAGGCGGCCTTCCGGCGCTTGACCGATCCTGACGAGATGGGCAGCCTGTTCAAGTTTCTGTGCCTGACGGCCCCCGGCCTGCCCACGCCGCCCGGCTTCGACGAGGAGGACGCCAGCCGATGATCGCCGCTTCCGCCCTGTCGGGCCTGCCCGGCGTCCAGCATGCCTTCTTCACCCGCGAGGGCGGCTGCAGCGCCGGGCTTTATGCGACGCTCAACTGCGGCCCCGGCTCCAAGGACGATCCGGAAGCGGTGCGCGCCAACCGCGGCCGGACCATGGCAAGCCTGGGCCTGGATTCCGGGGCCCTGGTCACCGTCCATCAGGTCCATTCGTCGGCTTGCGTGGTGGTGGATGGCCCCTGGAACGGCGGGGCGCCGCAAGCCGACGCCATGGCGACCCGGACCCCCGGCCTGGCCTTGGGGATTCTCACCGCCGACTGTGCGCCCGTGCTGTTCGCCGACCCTGAGGCGGGGGTCGTCGCCGCCGCCCATGCGGGCTGGAAGGGCGCGCGGGCCGGAATCCTGGAAGCGACCGTCGAGGCCATGGTCGGCCTGGGCGCCCGGCACGAGTCTATCCTCGCTGCGGTGGGGCCCTGCATCCACCAACCGTCCTACGAGGTGGGGCCGGAATTCCTCGCTGCCCTGACCGGAGACGATCCGGCGAACGGACGCTTCTTCGTGCCATCGGGACGGGACGGTCATCACCTGTTCGACCTGCCCGGCTATGTCGCCATGCGACTCGAGTCGGCCGGAGTCGCGCGTTTCGAGGTGCTGTCCAGGGACACCCGGCGGGAGGAGAAGACCTTCTTCAGCTACCGCCGCGCCACCCTGGAAGGCCAAGCGGACTATGGCCGACAGCTATCCGCCATCGCACTCGCCCGTTAGCTCGTCCCGCGAAGGGGTTGCTCGCCATGCCTCATATGGTAATCCTGATCCTGGCCTTTCTCCTGGTGACGGTGGCGATGTGCGTGATGGTCTGACGAAACGGCTGGTCGTTCTGGCGGCGCTCCTGGCGGCGGCCTGCGGGCAGTTGCCGCAGCCCTTCCTGGGTCCCAGCGATCCCAAGGTCAGTCCGCTTGCGGCCATCAAGGAAGCCGGCAACATCGAAGTCGAACACGTCGACGGTCCGGCCGTGCCCATGGCCCGCCTGCTGGCCCAGTCGGTGGCGGACGAATTGTCCAACCGCGGCATTCCGGCTTCCGCCGGCGGGCCGGGTACGGGCCATTACCTGCTGAAAAGCAAGACCCGCACCAACCAGGACAGCAGCGCGGCGACCATCGTGTTCATCGAATGGACCCTGTTCGACAAGCAGCGCCGCCCCATGGGCTCCCACGTCCAGGAGGTCAAGGGCACCTGGTGGGAATGGGTGAACGGCGATCCCAAGATCATCCGCGCCGTCGGCCTGGATACCGGCAAGGCGGTGGCCGCCATGCTGCAGGACCCGCGGGAAGTGGCCGCCACCCAGCCCGGCGCCCGCAAGGGCGTGCGCGTCCAGGAGGTGGTGGGCGCTCCCGGCGACGGCAACCAGACCCTGGCGGCAGCCCTGAAGACCGCCCTCAAGGACGCCGACGTGCCCGTGGCGGACAAGGCCGGCGACCTGCTGGCGACGATCAACGGCACGGTCGAGATGTCGCCGCCCGACAAGAAGGGCCAGCAGACGGTGCGCATCACCTGGACGGTCCTGCGCCCGGACGGCTCGACGGTCGGCGAGGCCCAGCAGGAAAACGCGGTGCCGGCCGGCAGCCTGGACGGCCCCTGGGGTCGGGTATCCGGCTTGGCGGCAACCGCCGCCACCGACGGCATCAAGCAAATCCTCGCCAAGGTGGAGGACGAGGCCGTTGCCGGTCGTCCGCAATCGGTTGCCACCGCTCCGGTGCCCGAGGCGGTGCCCATGTCGCCGCCAGCCGATCCGGCCAAGGCACCCCAGATCGAGACGTCGGCCAAGCCGGCGCCCGAGGCGAAGCCCAACCGGGCGACTTCTCCGGCTGCGGCCATGCCCGCCCGGATGGCGGCCGTCCATTCCGGTGGCGGTCCGCGCATCCAGTTGGCCTCTTTGCGTTCGCCCGACCAGGCGGCCAAGGAATGGAAGAAGCTGCAGGAGTCCTATCCCGCAGTCTTGGCCGGACTGAACTTCCATGTCGAGGAAGCGGACCTGGGGCCGCGTGGACTGTTCTATCGCGTGCAGGCCGGGCCCTTCGCCTCCCGTGCCGAAGCCGTCGCTTCCTGCGACGCCCTGCAAAAGCTCTCCGTCGCCTGTATCGTCGCCGGGCGGTGAGGCAAGTCGATCCGACAACCATGTAATCCGGTCGAACGCCTCTTCGAATTCGGTATCCAGGTGTCGTCCTCGCGTCCTTGACCGGGGCGGGAGGCCGGCATAGGCTTGGAGCACGGTCCAACCTGCGGAGGACATCCGGTGTTTCCTACGAGAATGCTCGCGGTGGCGTTGCTGGGGCTGGCGGTGGCCGGATGCGAGACCGCCGCGACGCCGGTTGCGGTCGGCCATGACGCGACCACCCAGATGGAAATGCTTCGGGTCCAGCACTGGGACATCCTGGCTTCCGACGTGGCGGCCGAGATCGCCGAGGCCGCCAAGAAGGCCCCGCCGGGAGGCGGCAGCTATTTCGTTGAGCCTCTGGATATCTCCATGCCCTTCGGGCGCGCCTTCCGCGACCACCTGACCACTCACTTGGTCAAGAAGGGTCTGCCGGTAACCCTGGTGCGGGCCGAGGCCGGCTATCGGGTCCATACGGCAGTCCAGCCGATCCTGCACGAGACGTCCAACCGTCCCGCTACCGGAAGCGCCTTTCTGGCGGCAAGCGCCCTGGGCGGAATCCACCGTCTGCGCGACATTGGCGGGTTCAATCTGGTGACGGCCAACATGATGGTGGCCGGGACGGCGCTGGAGCTGGCCAACGCGGGGGCCTTCGGCTATGGGGCCAACGACGAGATACTGATCACCGTGACCCTCCTGAAGGGAGGCGATATCCTGTCGCGCAACGAGGCCATGTACTACATCGACCGCAAGGAAGCCTTCCAGTACGCGGGCAGTGCACCGGCCGGCCCCCTGGGAGTGGCGTTGGCGGGGGCACCGGCCCAGCCTTTGCCGATCCGCGAGTTCTCGATCAACGCGCCCTGAGGAGACGCCCGATGTTCCGCCTTCGCCCGACGGGCCTCCTGGCCGTCCTTCTTCTGGCCGCCGGCTGTGCCGGGGAACCGGTGCTCACGACCAAGGAACGTCAAAGACTGGCCGGCGATCCGGTCATCCTCGCCAGCTACGCGGCCGCGGACCAACTGGTGCAGACCATGCAGGCTCGCCTCGATCCCGCCCAGCCGGTGCTGGTCGCCACCCTGTCCGATATCAACCATCTAGAGGAGTCCACGCCGCTGGGCCGCCTGATCGCCGAGCAGATCGCCTCGCGCATCGCCAACGCTGGCTATACGGTCACCGAGATCAAGCTCCGCGACGGTTTCCTGGTCCGCGAAGGGGAAGGGCAGTTCGTGCTGTCCCGCGATGCCCGCCGTATCGGCCAGACCGCTGGGGCGCAGGCGGTGGTCGCCGGTACCTACACGCCGGCCCGTGACAGCATCTACGTCAACCTCAAGATTCTTCAGGCTTCCGACGGACGGGTTTTGGCCGCCCACGACTACGTCCTGCCGATGGACGACAACGTCCGCGTCCTGGCCAAGGCCGCCGGCACCCGCTACTAATCCTTCGAGAGGGGTTCTCATGACCATGTTGCATCGCCGCGGCTTCGTTCTTGGCCTGGGAGCGTCGGGGCTGTTGGCCGCCGCACCGGCCGTGGCCCAGCTCAGTCTGGGCGACGTGGTGGGCGGGGCCGCTCAGTTGATGGGCGCCCTCTCCATCAAGGAGGAGGACGAAATCAAGATGGGGCAGAGCTACTACCCCGGCTATCTGACGAAGTCCGGCGGCGCCTATTCGGATCGTAATGCCCAGGAAGCGTTGCGCAAGTTCGCCGAACCCTTCATCTCCACCAGCGACCGCAAGAATCTACCCTGGGAAATCACCCTGGTCGACAACAAGCAAGTCAACGCCTGGGCCCTGCCGGGGGGCAAGATCGCAGTCAATTCGGAATTGGTGCGTTACGCAGACGATCCGGCCGAGTTGGGCTCGGTGATCGCCCACGAGATCGGCCATGCCGAACTCAGTCACAGCGCCAAGCAGATGCGCAACCAGGCGTTCCTGACCACCATCGGCGGGGCGGGAAAGCAACTCGTGGCAAGCTGGATGGGTTCGGCCGCCCCCCTGGGGGCGGAGGTGTTGAGCGCCCTTGAGGGGCCGCTCTACACCATGGTGCTCACCGGCTATTCGCGTGCCAATGAGTTCGAGGCCGATAACCATATCCTGGGCGTCTTCCAGAAGACCGGCATGGACCCGCAGCGGGCTGGGGATTTCTTCAAGACCTTGAAGACGCTCTATCCGGACAACAGCAGCGAGACCACGTCGCTGTTTTCCACCCATCCCGGCACCCAGTCGCGCATCGACAAGCTGGCGGATGCCGCCAAGGCCCTGGCGCGTCCTTCCAAGCCTGCCAACGTCCCGGGATGGGTTGAACTGAAGAGCAAATTCCCCACGCCGGCCGGGTTCAAGAAGGGCTGATGGCCCGCAAGGCCCGTCCCGCGACTCCGGCCTGCTTGGCGGCTTGTCTTATCAATACCTTGCCGTGTTCCAGAGAGGCGGGGCAATACATTGGTGCGCTTCGAGTTCCGGGCACTGTGGCGCTCTGGAATTAGATTGTTTTCGCCGTGCCGACGGTATTACAGTGCCCCTGGATCGGATGGGTTCGTGTTCGTGTGGAATCCCGCGCGGCGCGGGCCTCCGGATTGGACTCGACAACTCGTGAAACCCGGTATGGCCGAGGAATCCGGCGTGCCCGCCAAGAACATGCCTTCCGACGTGGCGCCGAGCGAACAGGATATCGTCTTGCAGACGGCTGGGGTGGGAATCGTCCACGTCAAGGCCGGGCTGGTCGTGTGGGCGAACCGCAAGATGGAAGGCATCTTCGGTTTCGCCGCCGGGGAATTGACCTCCCTCGGTTTTTCCTCCCTGTCGCTGTCTCCGGAAGAGGCTCTGGCGTTGGACGCCCATGCCGACGCGGCCTTCGCCACGGGGCAGAGCTGCGTCAGCGAGCGGTCCATGCGCCGCAAGGACGGCTCTCCGTTCTGGGCCCGCATGTCGGGAACTCCCGTTCCCGGCGGGGCCGGAAGCGCCGACGCCGTCTGGGTGGTGGAGGATATCACCCAGGAAAAAGCGGTCGAGGATCGGCTGCGCCTTGCCGACGCCATCTTCGAGGTAACTAGCGAGGGCATCCTGGTCAGCGATGCCAGGAATATCATCGTCTCGGTGAATCCGGCCTTCACGGCGATCACCGGCTACGACGCCGACGAGGTCCTGGGCAAGGCTCCGGACATCCTTGGCGCCGGGCGGCACGATCCCGAGTTCTTCGATGCCATGTGGGTTCAACTGCGCGAGACGGGCCGTTGGGAAGGGGAAGTCTGGAACCGCCGCAAGAACGGCGAACTGTTCGCCGAATGGCTGTCGGTCTCGGCCATTCCGGGTAAGGATGGCCAGATACAGCATCACGTGGCGATGTTCTCCGATATCACCAAGCGAAAGCAGGACGCCGAACGGCTGATCTACCAGGCAAACTACGATGGGCTCACCGGCTTGCCCAACCGCCGCCTGCTCCAGGACCGGGTGCACCAAGCCCTGGCCGATGCCTCGCGCAATCGCGAGCAGATGGCGGTGATGTACCTGGACATCGACAATTTCAAGTTCGTCAACGACAGCATGGGGCATAATCTGGGCGATGCCTTGTTGGTCGAGGTGTCGCGCCGCATCAAGCCTTGTCTGCGCGAAAACGACACGGTCGGCCGCCTCGGCGGCGACGAGTTCCTGGTGTTGCTCAACCATATTCATTCGGCCGACGAGACCACGATCATCGCCCGCCGCCTGCTCGAGGCCATCGCCAAACCCATGCAGCTCGAGGAGCGGGCCCACGACATCATTGTCACGGTGAGCATCGGCATCGCCTTGTTCCCCGAGGATGCCGAAACCACCGCCGACCTGATCCGCAATGCCGATACGGCAGCCTTTCACGCCAAGGAACTGGGGCGTAACGCCTATCAGTTCTTCACCGAGGACATGAACGTCCGCGCCCGCCATCGCTTGTCTCTGGAAAACCGCCTGCGTCGTGCCCTGGATCGCGACGAACTGGTGCTGCACTACCAGCCCAAGGTGGAATTGAGGCGCGGCCATGTGGCGGGGGCCGAGGCTTTGGTGCGCTGGCAGTGCCCCGAGGAAGGCCTGATCTCGCCCCTCAAGTTCATTCCGCTGGCCGAGGAAACCGGCCTGATCGTGCCCATCGGCGAATGGGTGCTGCGGCAGGCCTGCCTTCAGGCCAAGGCCTGGGCAGACATGGGACTGCCGCCGATCAAGATGGCGGTCAACCTGTCGGCACGCCAACTGGCGAAGCGTGACCTGATGAAGGACATCCGGGCCATCCTGGACGAGACCCGTCTACCGCCTGAGATGTTGGAGTTGGAGATCACCGAAAGCTCGCTGATGGAACGGGCCGAGGAAGCGCTACTGACGCTCCGCGAAATCCGCGAGATGGGCATCTCGCTCTCGGCCGACGATTTCGGTACCGGCTATTCGTCCCTGAACTACCTGCGCACCTTCCCGCTGACCGCCATCAAGATCGACCGCTCCTTCGTCAAGGACATCGGCGGCGACGGCGGTGGTGCCATGCTGGCGGCGGCCATCATCGCCATCGGCCAGAGTCTGGACATGCGGGTGATCGCCGAGGGCGTGGAAACCCAGGCCCAGCTTTCCTTCCTGCGCCAGCAGTGGTGCGACGAAATCCAGGGATTCCTTTTCAGCCCGCCCGTCCCGGCGCCTGATTTCGAGGTCCTGATGCGTAGCGAGAGGAAACTCTGATGGCCGCGCGCCCGTTGACGGTCCGCGCCGTAAAGGAGCGGCTGAAGGATATCCGTCTCCTGACCCTCGACGTCGACGGGGTGTTGACAGACGGGGGACTTTATTACGCCGACGACGGCAGCCAGCTCCGCAAGTTCAACGTCAAGGATGGCATGGGCATGCAGATGGCCCGCCAGTCCGGAGTCGAAGTCGCCATCATCACCGCCAGCGACACGCCCTCCATTACCCATCGCGGCCACAAGCTCGGCCTTGCCGAAGTCCACGTGGGCGTCGAGGACAAGCTGGCGACCCTGACCGAGATGGCAGGCCGGCTGGGCATTCCCCTCTCCCAAGTCGCCCACATGGGCGACGATATCAACGACATACCGGTGCTCAAAGCCGTTGGCCTTCCCATGACGGTGGCCGACGCGGTGTCCGAGGTCCTGAAGCGGGTCGCCTTCGTCACCCGCAGGAAAGGCGGGGAGGGCGCGGTGCGGGAAGTCTGCGACCTGATCGTGGCCGGGCGGACTCAGACGCCGCGCCAGCGCTCGAAGAGCTGATGCTCTACGCCCACGTGGTCCAGGGCCTTGCCCAGGATCTGGTGGACGATGTCCAGAATGGTTTGCGGCTTGTGGTAGAAGGCGGGAACCGGGGGTAGGATCAGGGCGCCCAGGTCGGCGGCGCGCGCCATCAGATCCAGGTGGCCCTTGTGCAGCGGCGTCTCGCGCACCATCAGGACCAGCGGCCGGCGTTCTTTCAGGGTCACGTCGGCGGCCCGGGTCAGAAGGCCGTCTGCATACGAGTTCGCGATTGCCGACAGCGTCTTCATGGAACATGGGGCGACGATCATGCCGCGGGTCCGGTAGGAGCCGCTGGCGATCGGCGCTGCGATATCGTCGGCCGGGTGGAAGGTATCGGCCAGAGCGGCGACTTCCGCCAGGGCCATGTCGGCCTCCAGCGCCAGGGTGCGTTCGGCGGCCCCGCTGACCACCAGATGGGTGGGCTGGCTCAGGCTGCGAAGCACCCGCAGAAGTTCCACCCCGAAAAGGGCGCCCGAGGCCCCGGAGATTCCCACCACCAAGGGCGGACGATTGTCGTCGCCGGTCTGTGACATGGCCCGATGATGGCCTGCCTTTGCCGCGGGCACAAGGGGCGCGCAAGCAGGGCGGCGGATAGGAGGGTCAAAGACCGAGGCGGGCCGCCAGTTCGCCCATCAGGGCTTCCAGTTCCTGGGCCGCCTGGCCGCGCGGTTCGGTTTCCACCACGGCGCGGCCGTCCATCATGCTGGCGGCGAACGCCACCCGGTTGCCGATGAAGCATTCCATCACCGGCATGTCTTGTTCCATCAGCATGGCCCGCGCCGCCTCCACCAGCTTGGCCCGTGCCGGCACCCGGTTGAGCACCACCAGGGCGGGGACGCGCTCGGCCACCGCGAGCGTCAGGGTCTGGCCGGTCGCCCAGACGTCCATGGAACTGGGCTGCACGGGAACCAGCACCAGATCGGCGCTACGCACCGCGATCTTCGCTTCGGTGTCGGCATGGGGCGGGCTGTCGACGATCACCAGATCGGCTTCCCGCCGCAGACGATCCACTTCGCTGGGGACGCGCCAGCCGCCGACCTTGCCGACGGTGAGTCCGTCGGGGCGGGTGCCTGCCAACATGCGCACCTCATGCCATTTCAGCAGGCTGCCCTGGGGGTCGATGTCGAGGGCCGCCACCTTCAGGCCCCGCGCCGACCAGGCCACTGCCAGTTGCGCCGCCAGCGTCGTCTTTCCGGCCCCGCCCTTCTGCTGGGCGATGGTCAATACCTTGGCGGACATGCCGGTTCCTCCCGTGTTGCGGCGCACCAAGAGCAGGCTAGCGGCTGTCATGGAATTTGCAAGACCCGGAAGGGTTCGCCATAATCGGCAGCCGATTATCCCTGGGTTGCGAGGCCATGCTCCAAGTCGCCGATACCATCCGGCGCGTAACGCGCCGCATGACAGTGCATATCCTTCTGGTCCTGGGAGGACTCGCCCTGCTGTCGGTGGGGGGCTATACGACCTTCATCCGGGTTACCCTGAGCAAGCAGGAGACCGCCGCCGCGGTCGACATCGCCGGCCGTCAACGGATGCTGTCGCAGCGTGTGGCGTTCCTGGCTTGGCGAGCGCTGCATGCCGAGGCGCCGTTGGCGCGCTCCGAAGTGCGGGTCGAGTTGAATGATGCCATCGACCTGATGGAACGTTCCCACGGAGCCCTGCTGGCCGGTGCCAGGGGGCCTGCGGGGCGGCCCTCACGCGAAATCGCGAGCCTTTTCCACGGCCCGGCCGGCACCCTGGACCGGAGTCTGCGCGATTTCCTGGTCCTGGCGCGCCGCGTGGCCGCGGTTCCCGATGCGGACTTGGCACTCAAGCAGGACCATCCCGATCTGATCGCGCTTTCCGGGCGGGCAGGGGACATGGCCCGCGCCCTCGACGCCCTGGTGCGCCAGTATCAGGTAGAGGCCGAATCCCAGGGAACCCAGATGATCCAACTGGCTTCCCTGGGGCTGGTGGCGACCCTGCTGGTTCTCGTGCTGTCCGGGGGCTTGGTCTTCGCCCCCTTGATACGCCAAGTGCGGGGCGAGATGGAGGAACTGCACCTTGCCAAGGAACGCCACATGCTGGCGGTCCAGGGTACCAACGAGGGGCTGTGGGACTGGGACATCGCGACCGACCAAGTCTTCCTGTCGCCGCGCCTCAGGACCATCTTCCAGATCGACGAGAACGAGCGCTTCCTGAACGGGCGGGACTGGCTGGGTATCATTCATCCCGAGGATCGGCGCACCTACCTGGACGCCATGCGCGATCACCTGCGTGGCCGGACGGCCTTCTTCTCGGCCGACTATCGCGTGATGCGCGGCGAGGTGCGCTGGGTGCGCCAGCGCGGTCTGGCGCTCCGGGGCGACGATGGCCGTGCCTACCGTATGGCGGGTTCGGTGGCCGACATCACCCTGCAGCGGCGGGGTGAGGAGAGCCTGCGTCTAGCGGCTAGCGTCTTCGCCCATAGCCCGCATGCCATCATGATTTCGGACGCCGGCAATCGTATCCTGGACGTCAACCCGGCCTTCACCGCGGTGACCGGCTACACCAAGGATGAAGCGGTGGGAAAAACGCCCGGAATCCTCAGTTCGGGCCGGCACGACAAGGCTTTCTATGCCCGCATGTGGTCGGACCTGGCCGAGGAAGGAAAATGGGCTGGCGAAATCTGGAACCGCCGCAAGGCGGGAGAAATCTATCCGGAATGGCTGGAAATCAGCACTCAGAAGGGCCCTCGGGGCGAGATTACCCACTACATCGCCCAGTTTTCCGACATTTCACGCGCTAAGCGTGACGAGGAACGTCTGGCCGAGGGAGCCCGCCAACTGGCACGCCAGAACGTGGAACTGGAACAGACCCTGGTCCGGGCCCGGGAGTCCAACCGCGCCAAGTCGGAATTCCTGGCCGCCATGAGTCATGAATTGCGCACGCCGTTGAACGCGGTGATCGGCTTTTCCGACGCCATGTTGGCCGAGATATTCGGCCAAGTAGGGGATGCCCGCTACGTTAGCTACCTGAAGAATATTCGGGATTCGGGACAACATCTGCTGGACGTCATCAACGACATCCTGGATGTATCCAAGGTGGAAGCCGGGCGCGTCGACCTGATCGAGGAACCGGTCGACATCGCCGCCTGCATCGACGCCAGCCTGCGCCTGGTACGGGAGCGCGCCGAACGGGAAGGGGTGATGCTTGCGGCGCAGATCGAGAGCGGGTTGCCGGGCCTGAAGGCGGACGAACGGCGGCTCAAGCAGATCTTCCTCAACCTGCTATCCAATGCCATCAAGTTCACCAATCCGGGCGGACGGATCACCGTGCGGGCCTGGGTGCCGAAAGATGAGGGAATGACGGTCAGCGTCGCCGACACGGGCATCGGAATCGCCCGCAAGGACTTGGCCAGGGTGTTGACGCCGTTCACCCAGGTGGACAGCGAACTGTCGCGCAAGTACGAGGGCACGGGCCTGGGGCTGCCGCTCACCAAGGGCCTGGTGGAAGCCCACGGCGGCACGCTGACCATCGATAGCGAACTGGGCGTCGGCACCACGGTGACCGTGTGCTTCCCGGAACGGCGGCTGCTGAACGCGGTCGGCTAAAGGAACTTCTCCAGGTACCGGCAGGTCAGGGGCATGTAGCGCGGCAGGTCCTGCTTCAGGATGCCCGACACCAGCGATTTCAGTAGCGTCTTCTTGCCTTCCAGGAAAATATCGGGGAACCACAGGCAGGACGCCAGCACCGGCAGATCCATATTCTTGTTGCGGCGGTAGGAATCGAAGGTGCGGCCGACCTCGCCGCCCTGCTGGCCGATCTGGCGGATAGCCTGGATGTTCTGTTGCAGCACCTGGGGACTATGGGCGAAGAGTTCCATCAGGAAGCCGTTGTCTTCCTCGTGCGGGGGGGAGAAGACGTCGGCGGGAGCCGTGATTTCGGCCCAGATGCGCTGGGCGCGCTGGTTGGCGGCGGTGGTACGGGCCACCGCCTCCTGCCATTCCTCGCGGGTCATGGTTTTGCGCCAAGCAGGGACGTCCTCCTTCTTTTTGAGGAAGTCGAGCTTGCCCTTCTTCTGTTCCTTGGGCTCGGCGGGCAGTTCGGCCTGGCGGGTGGAGGCGATCCAAACTTCCTGCCAAAGCGCCCATATTGAGCGCCGGTTCTTGTGTTCGTCGATCTGCTCGCGCAGGAACTGGTGCCGTTGCTCGGGCGGCAGCAGTTCCGCCGGGCGGATGATGGTGCTCAGGCGCTGGGCGAGGTCCGGCGCGATGTCCGCCACCACGATGCGCTGGTAGCGGTCGGCGAAATCCTTGGAAAACAGGTAGGGCAAGGGACTGGGCAACAGGGGAGACCGGGTGAGCCCGCGACGCAGCATCTCCAGACGTTCGGCGATGATCTCCCAGAAGACCAGGCAGAACAGTTCGGCGGGGACGGTGGTGGTGCCGGGCTGGTCGGGCTGGGTCGACGTCTGTCCGAGAGTATCGAATTCCAGGACATTGTCGCTCGGCCCGGCGACCAAGGCGATCTCGGGGGGCGGTCCGGGACGGCGGCGTTCCGGGGCGGCCGCTTCCTCCGCTCGCTTGCCGCGGATGAATTCCGCGGCCCGCTCGGCCCGGTGTTCCTTGAGTTGGCGGAGCAGGTCGATCAGGCGGTCCTTGGTCTCTTCGATATCTCCGGTCTCGCCGACGATGTCGCCGATGGCGCGCAGGAAGGTCTGGCGATGGATGTGATCGTCCTTGCGGGTGAACAGGCCTTCGACGATGACCATCGAACACTTCTTAAGGGCATCGCGCGAACGCGCCTGTCGAACCAGCGGCACCAAGCCGTCGGTGACATGCTCGAAGAACTGTTCCCAGTCGACGACGCCGTATTCGGTGCGCGGGCGCGGAGGTGAAACGGTCGTCGCTTGAAACTGGGCGGAGGTAACCTGCTGATTCCCCATCGCCTCGATGTCAACCTTTCGGGGTGGGACCTGTCAAGGGAATATGGGATGACCTGTAGCCGGCCGCACAAACCGTTGCGCATCGTTGCGACCAGTAAGCGGGGAAGGGAGGAGTCGGGGAGGATGCTATTCTTGACAAAAAACCCGATTTGTTCTAGAACAAATAACGAATAAAACAGTCGTATTGGCTGATCGATGGCTGACATTGTAAACATTGAACGTCCTAACAAAGCTCTTCTGGCTGGGTTGCGGGAACGAATCCGGCGCCTGGAAGGAAGGGGCGGCGGCGGAGACGGGGGGCTGCCTTTCGGGCTGGTGGATATCGACGCGGCCTTGCCCGGCGGAGGATTGGCGCGTGGTGCCCTCCATGCTCTGGCCGGGGAACGTCCGGCGGTATCCGGATTCGCCGCGGCTCTGGCGGCTCGTCTGGCGGGGAAGGAAGGCCGGGTGCTCTGGTGCCGGGCGGGGGGCGACCTGCATGGCCCGGGGGTGGCGGCCTTCGGTCTGCCACCGGAACGGCTGGTGGTGGCGCGGGCGCGCCGTCCCGCCGACCTGCTTTGGGCCATGGAAGAAGGCTTGAAGAGCCGGGCGCTCGCCGCCGTGCTGGGCGAGGCGGAAAGCCTGCCGCCGGTGACCGCCCGGCGTCTGCAATTGGCCGCCGAGACGGGCGGTACGCCGGCCCTGTTGCTGCTGGCCCGCGACCAGCCCTTGCCGGCGGTGACGCGCTGGCGGGTGACGGCGGAACCCAGCCTTTCCGCCTTGCCGGGCCTGGGCCCTCCGCGTTGGCGGCTGGAATTGCTGCGTTGCCGGGGCGGCGGCACGGGGACCTGGATTTTGGAGGTGAGCCATGGAACGGCGGGTGGTTTCGCTCTGGTTGCCGGACTTTCCGACCGACCGGCCGATCCGGCGGTGGGAAGCCCGGCGGCCCGGCATCGCTTGGCGGGGTAGGCCGGTCGCCACCGTCCAGGCGTCCCCCCACGGCGGCGCCTGGCTGGCTGCCGTCAATCCGGCGGCGAG